>CAOKWI010000013.1 GCA_948473115.1 uncultured Lachnospiraceae bacterium
TTACTTAAACCTTCTAAGATTTGTGAGGTTTTAGAAAATTGATTTCCGTGGCCGCACCGTTTTCCTCCTTTCCTTTTCCCGCCGTTTGTGGTATGATTTAGGTTGATTTATGGTTAAATCCCAATACATAGTATAACTCGTAAATACGCAAGTGTCAATATATTTACGAGAATTATTTGCGTAAATCCGAGAGGAGGATGTTTATGTTTGCCAGCCTACTAAAACAGTTACGAGCTAAAAAGGGCGTCTCTCAGCTGGAGCTTGCCAAAGCCATTGGTGTTTCCAATGGGAATGTGGGTGACTGGGAAAGGGGGAGGAGTAAGCCCGGCTATGATGCCTTAATCGCACTATCTCGTTTTTTCGAGGTCAGTGCGGGACGGCTTCTTGAAATTCCCGAAGTCAGTGACTTGGTTTGTGATGGAGTGCCTCTATCAGAAGCAGAGGCCGATTTAATAGCGATGTACCGCATACTTGATGATCGTGGGCGGGAAGATGTTTTTGATTTTGTAACCATGAAGTATGAAAAGGCCACCGGGGAAAAAGGCTCTATTTACTCAACATATATCGAAGACGAAAACGCGCGGAAAAAAAGCGGCCCACCTCTGGGCCTTGATACCCGAGATGGAACCGCTTAATTTTTGGTCTTTTTTGATTTAGTTGTAAATCTTTTCTTGTCCCTTTGCTTTTTTGGGGGAAGGGGACTACTTCGATGCCCCAAAAGCCCTTGAAATGGGCAATGGGACAGGGTCTTTCGATTTTGGGCGATTTGTCCCATTGCAATCCGCCGTAAAGCTGTGTAGTGGAGATACCCCCCTTGCACGCCTCGCACGCAGTCCGCACGCCCTTCCGGGGCGAATACTCCCCTAAAACGCCGGTTTCCCACAAAATTCGCACGCTATAACGCAGCGTTAGCACGCTGGCCCCCCTTGTTATTTGAAGGCGGGTCTGCTATACTTTACTCATGGGCCGGGTGGCTCGTCTTCAAGGGTCTGCTGCTGTGACTTCCGGGACGATGCCATCCGGCTCATTTTATACCACAAGCCCCCAGGAATGGCCTGCCTGCGCCGTTTCTGGGGGCTTTCGTATGCTTGGGCATCGTCGCCCGCCGCACCGCTTGTGGGGCCTCCTGGGGCCTTTCTGGGCGCAAAAAAAGCGCCGACCGCAGCCGACGCCGTTTTTCTCAAAATAACTGCGACATCCCGCCCCTGTACCGGGGCCGTCCCGCCGCAAAACCGCCTAAAATCGGGCCTTTTCCACACTTGCCCCCGCCAGTCCCGCCCTTTCCCGCATTTCTCAGATATGTTGTCCCCGTACACAATTGCGAAGCACTGTTCATCCGACAGCCGGTCTTTCACCTTTGCCTGCTTCTGCCTTCAGCAAAAGGGACTGCCGCTTATCGGATTTTCATTCCAGAAAGCGACAGTCCCTCATTTGAGTCCCTGTATATCACACACTGCTGCGCACGCGAATCCCAAAGCCTACAAGCTGGCCTGCGGGAAACGCTTTCGTCAGCGTTTCCCTAATGAGGCGCACGGATTTGCAGGGGTAAATGTTGCTTCGCAACACAAATCCAGCGCGGGAAACGCTTTCATCAGCGTTTCCCTAAATATTCAATAACTCGCTGTATGCCTTCAGCGCTCCGTCCGTTTCATGGGCAAGCACTTTCTTCGCCAGAACCTTGCCAAGCTGTACGCCCTCCTGGTCGAAGCTGTTGATATTCCACACAAAGCCCTGGAACATTACCTTATTCTCAAAATGGGACAAAAGAGCGCCCAGTGCCTGGGGGGTCAGCTGTCCGCCGGTTATGATACTGGAGGGGCGGCCGCCCTCAAAGTTCTTATTGCGGTTCTCATCGGCTTTGCCGCAGGCAAACGCCACGATCTGCGCGGCCACATTGGCGCAAAGCTTCTGCTGGCTGGTGCTGTCCTGAATCACCACATCCCTGCCCATCTGGTTATTCTGAAAGCCCACAAACTGCAGGGGGACAATGTCCGTTCCCTGATGGAGCAGCTGATAGAAGGAATGCTGCCCGTTGGTGCCCGGCTCGCCGAAGATCACAGGGCCTGTGGAATAATTCACAGGCTCACCGAAACGGTTCACTGACTTTCCGTTGGATTCCATGTCAAGCTGCTGCAGATGCGCGGGGAAACGGCTCAGCGCCTGGGAATAAGGCAGCACAGCCGTATTCCGGTAGCCAAGGACATTTCTCTCATATACTCCTATCAGGGCATCCAGCATGGCAGGGTTTGTAAGCATATCCTTATTCTGTGCCAGCTTATCCTCCTCTGCCGCGCCCTCAAGGAACTTTGCAAACACCTCAGGACCAAATGCCAGGGACAATACCGCCCCGCCCACACCTGATGTGGAGGAGAACCGTCCGCCGATATAATCGTCCATGAAGAATGCCGCCAAATAATCATCGCTCTTTGCCAGGGGCGATGTCTCACTGGTAACGGCTATCATATGCCTGGAAGCGTCCAGTCCCGCATTTTTTAACGCATCCTTCACGAAGGACTCGTTTGTCAATGTCTCCAGGGTCGTGCCGGATTTGGATACCAGCACAAACAGGGAGTGCGCCACGTCAATGGTGTTCAATACGGCGGCGGCATCGTCCGGATCCACATTGCTGATGAATCTCGCCTCCATCTTAAAAGTGTTGTTTGCCTTCGCCCAGTTTTCCAGGGCCAGATACATCGCCCGGGGTCCCAGGTCGCTTCCGCCGATACCGATCTGTACGACGGTGGTAAATTTCTCTCCTGCCGCGTTTGTGATCTCGCCGTTATGTACCTTATTCGCCAGTTCCGCGATCTTTTTCTGCTGCTCCACGTAAAAACTGCGCTTGTCCACGCCGTCAGCTACAACCGCCTCGCCCAGCTGCCCGCGGGTCATATGATGGAGCACCATGCGTTTCTCCCCGGTATTGATCACCTCACCGTTGTAGAGCGCTTCAAATTTCTCCACAAGCTGGGTCTCTTCCGCCAATTTGGCAAGAGCCGCCAGGATCCCGTCATCCACCTGCTTTGCCGCATAATTGAAAGTAAGTCCCGCCGCCATGGGAACGCTGTATTTCTTCACACGTTCTGCGCCGTTCTCCCCGGCCATTGCCTCCACAAGCTTTACGGGCACGGTCTTCTGCAGCTCCTGATATGCAGAAATGGTATCCAGATTTTTCCAGGTAATCATAATTGATTCCCACCTCCTTGATTTTTTTCCGATCCAAAGAACCTTACCTTAAAATTATACTATTAAAGGGATGCAAATTCAAGCATAGGATTGGTTCCGAAACATTTCGAAACATTTCCTCGTTACAGTTTGGTCGAAGGCTGAACTGTTACTTTCTTCAATACTCCAGCACGGTAACCTTATACCTGTAATTGCCGTCCTCCATGTATTCCTCCCCCCAGAACATCACCGCCTGATCCCCCAACACAGTCAGCTGCTCCATGCTCTCATAGCTTTCCTTATACAGGACCACAGGCTGGCTTTCGGCCTCTCCGTCCACGATACGGATCCCGCTGATCTGGTAGGTGGAGTAATCCACCCACTCCATGAAAAACACGTGATCCCCGTTGACGCACACATAGGGGACAGGATCAAAGGAACCCGGATTGCCCTGCGCCAGTTCCCTTTTCACCGGCTGCGAACGGATATCCTCAATCAGATAAAGGGTTCCGTTCTCCTCCTGGACAAACAGGCCTGCGGGGGTATACCTGACGGGATAGACAGACTCCCGGGAATATTCCGTCAGTTCCACCATTGCGGCGGTATCCGGCAGAAGCAGCCAGTTGGAGTTATCCGGATTTTCACCCGGAACCATCCCATTCTCCATTCCGCTCCCGGCCACATTGCTGCTCATCCGGTTTGTGCCCTCTCCCATTCCATCCCCGGCCACATAATCGTTGTCCGCCGGGATTCCGTTCTCCTCCAGTTCCCCCTCGGAGCCGGAATCCCCGAAAACGCTGACCTGATCCCGCACATAAACCTCGGAGCCGTCCTCGTTGGGAAGCACGCTTCTCCATGCCCGTCCGTTCCCTTTCATCTGAAACTGGATCTCCCGGCTCTGAAAAACTCCCTCCGCATCGACCTCCATCTCATAGCGGGTCACCTGCCATTCCCCGTAAGGATCACCTGTATCGCCATTCTGCCAGGAAAATAATTTTCCACCGTCCCCACTCCATACATAGGAAAAGGTTTCCTCAGGATTCTCCCACATACGGAGGGTCAGCCTGGTCTCCTGTTCCGGGGAAAAGACAATCAGCGCCATGTCCTCCCCCTCCTGTACTTCATAGGAGAGATACCGCCCTCCCGGAGCGATCCGCACATTCGCCATGAATCTTTCTTCCACAAGGATGCTGCTTATGACGGTATCCTCTCCTGTGTCAATGGTCTGATAGAAATACTGGTCCTGATCCCTTTTCAAAAGATAGAGGATGTCCGTCCCCGGTTCTCCCCAGGACGCGCTGAGCACTTCCTCGAAATAGGAATATCCGCTTCCCACATACTCCTGGATATGCTCGATACGGAGTATCCCCGTATCCGCCGTAGGATACCCCGATGAGGGAAGTATGATTGTTTTATCCTGCTCCCTGTTTCCACAGCCCGCGAAGACCGAAACCACCATGAGTCCTTCCAGAATACATATAACGATAGCTTTTTTTCCCAGATTCATAGGTCCATCCCTGTTCCTTCCGTGCCCTTTCCCTTCCGTGCCCTTTCCCTTCCGTGCCTTGGGAACCGTTATCCCATAACCAACAAGTTGGCTTGCGGGAAACGCTTTCATCATCGTTTCCCTAATTTTTAACAGTTCCTTACGAAGAGAACTCTCTTTTGCTGCGCTATCAAAGCCTGCTGTGCCAACAAAGCCAGCTGCGCTGTCAAAGCCAGCTGCGCTGGCTTAACTGTTACCTGCGGGAATGTACTGGTTCGCTGCCGGGAAACAGACCGTAAATGTGGTTGTCCCGCCGGGAATACTGTCCGCCGAGATCCGTCCCCCATGCTCCTCCATGATCCTGGCGACAATAGAAAGACCCAGACCGGAACTGCCCAGTTCCCTTGACCGTCCCTTATCCACCCTGTAAAATGGTTCGAAAATCGTTTCCAATTCCTCCTGCCGGATTCCCTCCCCCTGGTTGGATACGGTAATCCATACCCAGCCGTCCTGATTTTCCTGCACTGTGGTTTCCATATGCCCATGGTTTCCCGGTTCTCCCTGCACTGCGATACGAATAAGGATCGGCTTCCCCGGCTCCCCGTACTTGATGGCATTGTCAATAATATTGATCAGCACCTGCCGGATCCTGTCCTCTTTTCCAAGCACGGGAAAATGCCCGTTGATCCCCTCCGTCACCAATGTATTGCCATACCGCCCTGCCTTGATCCCCATGGTCTCGCAGACACTTTTCAGAATCTGTGCCAGATCCAGCAGCCCCACCTCCTCCATGTCCGTCCTGTTCTGTAGTTCCAGCAGCTGCACCACCATCCGGTGAAGCCGGGTGCTCTCCCGCAGGATATGCTCCGTCCCGGTATAAAACAGATCTTCGTCCCCGGGACCGTTTTTTTCCATCAGCTGCGCAAATCCTGAAATGGTGGTAAGGGGCGTCTTCAACTCATGGGTCACATTATTATAAAATTCCTGCCGGCTGCTCCACAGCGCAAGGATGCGGTTCCTGTCCTCCTGGATCTTCCTGAACTGTTCCTCTATCACACGGAGCATTTCCATGTCATTTAAATACAGTTCGCCGATCTCGTCCTTCCTCCCCTCCAACTGTAGCTTTCCCAGTATCGCACTGCCCTGCTGCCCTCCGGTAAGGTGGGCAGATATCTCGTTTGCCGCACGGCTGAGACTCCGGATGGGCGACAGGATCCGGTAGACCGTGAACCAGATCACCAGACAGATCAGGGTGAAAACCGCCACGGTGATCCCGATCATCCGCCTGATGGTATCCAGCTGTCCCCCGTACAGTTCCCCGTAGTCAAAGGTACTGCTGATAATGCCGACAGGCTGCTCTTTCCATATCACCGGCATGGAAAAATATACCTGGCACTGTCCGCCGCTTCCATAATGAACCGTAAAGGCTCCCGCCTGCTTTTGCGCCTGCATGAAATCCTCCTGCACCCTGCGCGTTTCAAAGCTTTCCTCCTCTCCTGCCAACAGTTCCCCATCAGGACCGCAGAGAAAGACCTCCCGGTAACCGGCGCCCTTCAGCTGCCTTGCAATTTCCTCCCGATACTGTGCAAAGCCTGCGGCATCTACCCTGCTGTCGTTCAGCAGCAGCGTCTGCCGCACATAGAGCAGGCCGTTGTCGCGCACCCGCTGCATCTCTTCCGTGATCTGCCTTTCGATATGGTACTGCATCTGTATCCTTACAAAATATGCGGTAAAAAGCATCCCGACGATTCCGGGCATCAGGATCCAGAAGCTGATCCGGAACAGAATGCTGTGCACAAAGCTATGTTTCTTCCGGTACATACTTATACCCCACGCCAAACACCGTCTCAATGGCCTCCCCTGCAAGAAGCTTCTTCCGAAGCCTCCGGACATGGATATCCACCGTCCTGGTGTCTCCCACATAATCATATCCCCAGACAGCATCCAGCAGTCTCTCCCTGGTGAAGACCTGTCTGGGATGCTGCACCATCCACAACAGCAGGTCATATTCCTTGGGTGTCAGCGCCACCACCTCGCCGTTCTGGAGCACCGTCCGCTCCTCCTCACAGATCACTCCCTCCGGAATCCTGATCTGCTCCCTTCCCCCTTTCCACGACGCTTTCCGAAACCGCCTGAGGACGGTCTGGATACGGATGTTGACCTCCCTTAGGTCAAAGGGCTTGGTGATGTAATCATCGGCCCCGCAGGACATCCCGTATACCTTGTCCTCAATGGCTCCCCGGGCTGTCAGCATGATCACCGGGATATCGTAGCGTTCCGTAAAATACCGCAACAGATCCACGCCGCTCAGGTCAGGAAGCATCCAGTCCAGAAGCACGATCTGAGGCCTGAATTTCTCCGCCGCGCGCATCCCATCCGCCCCGGTATAGGCACATTTTATTGCGTACCCCTCCCGGCACAGGTCATATTTCAGAATATCCGCAATGGGCTTCTCATCCTCTATGATCAGGATCTTGATCTGACCGTCTTCTGTCCGTTCCCCTTGTTCCATTGTCCATACCCCTTATGTTTCCTGACACATACCAGTCCATATTTGGAAAGCCCACCTGTGCAGTTGCAATTCAACGGCCTGTCTGTATGCCATTTATGTAATGCAGACATGGCCCGCACAGGTGGAATCCGTTTCCATACTTCCCGCCATGCCGCCTCCGGCGGCACAAACAATCAATGGGAAGAACGCCCTCCCGGCGGCACAGGCATTCCGTGGCAGGAACACTTCTTTTGCGTTCTTTCACAAAAATTTCATATGCATACAAATGTCTATGTATCTATGAAAAGTATATCCGATGCCACAGCAGAAAGCAATAAACCGTCCATATTTTCCTGCTGTGGTCCTCCTTTCCACTACGGTGCTCTTCCAACAGTTGTAAGAGATACTCCGTATGAAAATAGGCGGAAGCCGTCTCCCCGGAAAAGGCTTCCCTGACCTGCCTGTACCAGTCCTCTTCCCTGAGCCAGTTGCGGATGGGGACGGGAAAACCCAGCTTTCTCCGGGCGGACGCCTGTCCCGGCAGGATGCCTGCGGCAGCCTTCCTCAGGGCATATTTGGTGATTCCATGATGGAATTTCATCCGGTGGGGAAGCCTCCTTGCCGTCTCATAGACATCCAGATCCAGGAATGGCACCCTGACCTCCAGGGAATGGGCCATGCTCATGCGGTCCGTCTTTTTTAAGATATCCCCGGGCAGCCAATACAGCAGGTCAATACCCTGCATCTGGTCGGAATCCTTCAGGTATCCCATACGGTCATAATCCCGGCGCAGCAGCTGCGCCGGTTCCACCCCTGTCCTGTGCTTCAGCAGCCGCTCCTTTTCTTTCCGGCGGAAGATATATGCATTCCCTATGTAACGCTGCCGCAGGGACAGCGCGCCCCGCATCAGATAGCCTTTTCCCTTCGGATGGCCGGGAAGCCTGCGGGCGATGGCCGCCGCCCTCCTGCGGATTCCACCGGGAAGCCACTGGACATACCGCAGCATTTCCGGCTCCAGGTAAATGTTATAACCGCCGAACAGCTCGTCCGCGCCCTCCCCGGATAACACGGTCTTCACCTTCCCGGAGGCCTCCCTGGAAAGGAAATAAAGAGCTACGGCGGAAGCGTCCCCAAAAGGCTCCTCCAGGTAATAGGCCACGCTGGGAAGCACCTCCATGAATTCCTCCTTCGAAATATATTTACAATGGTTCTCGATCCCCAGGTTTCCTGCCAGCTTCCGGGCAAAAGCAGTCTCGTCATACAGGCTTCCCTCATTCCGGAACCCCACGGTAAATGTCTCGCCACAGCCGGAAACGGCAGCAAGCAGTCCCGAATCCACCCCGCCGGACAGAAAGCTTCCCACCTTCACGTCGCTGACCAGGTGCCTTTCCACCGACTGTCCCAGGACCTGCCTCACTTTCCGGATCCATTCCTTGCGCTTTCCCCGGCAGGCCGGAAGAAGCTCCGGCCTGAAATACCGGGTCACCTTAAGTTCCCGTTTCCCGCAATGATATGTAAGATAGTGCCCCGGCAGCAGCTGGAAGATTCCCCGGAAAAATGTCTCAGGCAGGACAGAGTACTGGAAGGAAAGGTACTGCTCCAGTGCTTCCTCGTTGACCTCCCTCCGGTATCCCGGATATTCCAGGATGCTCTTGATCTCGGAGGCAAACACCAGGACGTCCCCAACCATGGCATAATAGAAAGGCTTGACGCCGAAAAAATCCCTGGCCGCAAACAGTTCCTCCCTTTCCCCATCCCAGACGGCGAAGCTGAACATCCCGCGGAGTTTCCCAAGGAGACCCGCACCGTACTCCTCATATCCGTGGAGCAGCACCTCCGAATCGGAACGGGTTTTGAATTGATGTCCCCTCCGTACCAGTTCCTCCCGCAGTTCCCGGTAATTATAGATCTCCCCGTTGAATACCAGCACCCTGTCCCCTGTCTCATTGCGCATGGGCTGCATGCCCTGCTCCAGGTCGATGATGCTCAGCCTCTGGAACCCCAGGGCGGCCTTTCCGTCCAGAAAGACACCGCTGCCGTCAGGCCCCCGGTGCCTGATCGCCTGCATCATACGTTCCAGCACCGGTTCCCTTTCCACGGCATCCCCGATGAATCCGCATATCCCGCACATGACTCCCTCTCCTTTTGTTCACGGTTTTATGCGGATATTGTATCGGGTTCTGTTTTCAGGAATGCGAAAAAAATGTTTCCAAAGTGTAAAAATTCAAAATCTTTTCCATTTTTGAAAAAAGTCTCCTGCTCTTTTCAGGAAACCGGCCGACGCTTACATCTCTGTGTCCAAAAGACGCTGCGTCAGCTGTTCCCGGTGGTTGATGAACATCTCCATGACCTGGTAACTCTCCGTCTCCTCGTAGCCGCAGCGGGTCACTGTCCCGTTGTCAAAGGAAACAATGTCCGCCCCGGGAATCCCTGCCGGGAAGCCGATATCCGGCCTTCCCGACATATTTCAGGGACGCGGTTCCGTTGACCGCCTATAAAAATTTCAAATCATACAAAATGCCCTTTTCCACTCCCTCCGGAAGCCGCCCACCGTTTTCCTCCAGCGCGCGGAAAATATCCTGCCGCAGCGGCTGTGACAATCTGCCGTACATAAACCGGCAGGAGATTCCGCCCAGGATCTTACGTTTTCTCTCCTCGGGCAGATTCCTGCGGTACAGGCGTATCAGCCAAGGCAGACGGTTCCAGGAGCCTTCCCTGAGCAGAAGCTCCAGGAGGTACCGCCTCCTGTGATCCTCCCCTGCCTGCCCATAAGCGTCATAGATTCTTTCCGCCCCGGGGTGTAAGTCCCTTTTCCGCATGGAAAGATAAGCTGCCTTGGATATGTCGTTTCGTTCGTCCAGCAGATACGCCCACAGCAACTCCCCGTCCTGGAAATCCTCCTGATATCCCAGCGCCAGAAGAGTGCTTTTCAGGATTTTCCTCTCCGGCCTTCCCAGACATTCCGTCAGCTTTTCCAGATTGCCCCGCCTGCTGTACTCCCCAAGTCCCAGGATCGCATACTCCGGTCTCTCATCCACCAGGTGCTCCAGGTAATATCCCCGAATATCCAGATTCCCGTGGCGCTCCAGGATATAAACGGCATATCCCCTCACTCCCCTGCCGCTGTCCAGAAGCATCCTCTCCAGTCCCGGCCAGCTGTCACGCAGATGCTCATATTTATATTCCACCGCCATTCTGCGGATCACAGCGGAAGAATCCGCAAGATATCCCTCCACCCGCTCCGGCGTACAGTCAGGCCGCCCAAGGATTCCCCCGGTCAATATTCTTTTCAAAGAGGAAATGTTCTCCCGCTGTAATAAAGCATCCATCTCCTGGAGGGTAAGGGAACCGGAGCGTACCATCAGTCTGTACAGGACTGACCGTACACAGGGCTCCATATGGGGTATCTCACGGATCTCAATCTCCCCAAGGGCCATGGTCATCCTGTACTCCACCTGTTCCCACAGCCTCCCCATCTGTGCCTCGGTGCGGCGACGGCAGTTCTGTAGACGCTCAAAGGCGGGCAGCCCATCAAACAGCTCCCCGGCATCGGCCTTTCTCAGATAAGCCTCCAGTATCCTACAGGCTCCCTCCCGGATTTCCTGAACCCAGTCGTTGACCCGAAAGAACAGCCAGAAAAGCATCCCCCCATACCCGGCCATCTCATACATGCACTTCTCCCGGAAATAGCCGTTGGGATGGAAAGACCCCAGAATCAGCACATACCTGTATGCCTCTTCTTCCAATACACTCTTAAGGAACTCCGGCGAGACCTCCGCCCAGTCCACCGTCCACTCCATGGAAGTACAGTCCCGGAATTGTCCGCAAAGCTTCAGAAGCTGCGCCCGGTCCATTCCCCGGAGCATTCCCCCGACAGCTTCCCCGGCACAGCTGATCAGCGCCGCATCGTCCGTGGCAAAGGCACCGTATACAACCCGCAGCGCCGTCAGATCTCCTGCCGTAAGCTTTTCCAGCCACTCCCCGGTCTGATTCCGCATCCACTCCGTATACTGTTCCTTCTGCCACAGCCCCGCCTTCTCCACGGCCTGCAGGCAGCTTTCCCTTTCCGTTTCTGTCCCTTTGATCTTATTCAGGATACCGCTGATTCTGCCTGTATGTCGCATTGGATTTCCTCCCTCTGGATTTTCCGGAAACGTCGGAGTGTTGTACGTAACGATGTACTAATCGGCCAGCTTAACATACCGCCTGTACACCGGTATGCAGTGCAATATATCCAGCAGACTGTATATTTTTCACACGGCTTCATATACTTTTTTCAAACAGAAAGGCAAAAGTTTGGAAGTACACTTCCAAATATTGAATCAATGTCCGCTGAAGCGGACAGAGGATGTAATCATGAAACAATTAAAGCCCCTTACCGTCATCGGAATCATTACAGTATTACTCACAGGCTTCCTCGCCCACTTCCTGTACGAATGGAGCGGTAACAGCCGTATTGTGGGGCTCTTCACGCCGGTCAATGAATCTGTCTGGGAACACATGAAACTGCTGTTTTTCCCCATGCTGGCCTATTCCCTGTTCCTGATTCCCTGGCTGCGGAAAGAATATCCCTGTATCGTCTCCGCCCTCTGCCTTGGAATCCAGACCGGTACATGGCTGATCCCAGCTTTTTACTATGCTTATACCTCTGTTCTTGGGAAAAATGTTTTCCTTCTGGACATCGGCACATTTGTGCTGAGCATCCTGGCCGCTTTCCTGCTCTCCTACAGACTGACCCTGTCCTGCAGACTGAAAAGCCATACCATTATACTGTCCATCCTGGTCTGCATTCTCCTTGCCTGCTTTATCCGGTTCACCTACAGCCCGCCGGACCTTGAGCTCTTCCGTGCCCCTGCCCCTTAACACTGAAAATGTTCATACAGCCATCTGGCAACGCTGTCCCGGTCATTGGGTCCGATGATGCCGGTGGCGGCCGCTTTCAGCTCCGGGGCTGCATTTTCCACAGCATATGCCTCGTCCGCGATATGGAACATATCCAGGTCATTCATGCCGTCGCCGAAGACCACCAGGCGGCTGCAGTCCAGCAGTGTCTTCAGCTGCCGTATGGCTGTCGCCTTAGCTGCATCCGCAGGCATGATCTCCAGCCACTGGTCCCCGGAATAGATATCTCGCTGATACACGCAATGATACCTTGAAACGTACTTGTCCAGTACAGGCTTCAGCTTCCCAGGCTCGTCAATACAGGTAACGTAAAAGATATCCCCTTTCAGCAGTCCGTCCAGATTCTCCACAGGCCTGTCACGCACATCCCCTTTCCGCGACAGGACAAAGTCCTGGATCCCACGGTTCATTGTCCGGGCCATATAGGAGAACTTTTCCTCTCCATCCACAAAGGCGTAAACTATGGGCCAGATCCCATTGTCCACCAGATCCCTGACCAGGGCCGTCCCCTCCCCCGGCGGAAAGAAATTCCGAAGGAGCATCTCCCCGGTGGCATTGTCCCTGACAAAGGCGCCATTGTAAATGATCAGTGGAAAGGGCGCCACCAGGCCCTCCGTGACCTTCCGTGCCGTGATATAGGAGCGGGCGGTGGCATAGGAAAAGATCATTCCCCTCCCCACCAGTTCATTGATCACCCTGTTTGTATATTCCGACGTCCGCTGGTCGCTGCGCAGCAGCGTGCCGTCCAGGTCAGAAACGTATAATGTGCGCATAGGTTCTCTTCCTTTCATGTCGGCTTGCAAAATTTCCGTTCTGCGAAACCACATATCCCATGGCCACCGACTTGGCTCATGTAAAATGCCGTGCTAGAGCGTGTTTGAAAAATGCTTTCCGTCAGCTGTGCGTCACAATTTGTGGCAGATTTGACCCGAATGAGGGAGGCGTAGTGGGCTACGTTGACCGAATGAGGGGCAAAGATGCCGCAAAGTGGGGCGTGCAGATGGCGGGAATGAATTTTCAAACACGCTCTAAGGCGTTTTACATGGGTTTCAAATTCTGATTGAGCCTGTCCACCATCCAGGCAATCCGCTTTTCCCGTCCAGCATCTGTCTTTGCGTCAAAATATGCCCGGGTATACGTTCTCTTTACCGATGGGGACATGGCCTGGAAATTTGTATAGGCAGGCTCATACTCCTCCAGCAGTGCGGACAGACAGGCAATCTGCTCCTCTGTGACCGGCGCGGAGCCGGATGCGTCCCACTGTCCGTTTTTCCGGGCTTCCTCTATTTTCCTCCTGCCAAAGTCGGTCATAAGTCCCCGCTCTTCCAGTTTTCCCGCCAATGCCTTGTTCTTCTCTGACCACTTGCTGTTGACCCTGCGCATGGAAAAATACTTCTTATAGGTTTTGTCGTCAATGCTCTGCATCTGTCCATCGATCCACCCGAAACAGAGCGCTTCCTCCAACGCCTCCCCGGCCTTTATTGTCTTGGGTCCTCCCGCCTTCCCAAACAGAAGCCACACACCGTCATCCGACATACAATGGGCGGAAAGCCATTTCCTGAATGCTTCCCTGTCGGCAAATTCCATGATATCGCTCATGATACGCTCCTCCTTTATGCACGATTCCAATATGGCCTGCCATATTCCTTTTTTCTCCGCTGTCACCGATCAGGAATGAATTACTATGATAGAAAACCAATAACAATTCGCTCTGCCAAACGGAGACTTACCTATGCCTTTTTGAACACGCATACATACAAATAGCTGCTCTCCCACATTTGATTATCCACAATGTTCTCCCCTTTACGTAAATCTACAACCTCAAATTTTTCTCCCCAAAACGCTTTCAATCTTTCTTCTGTGAACGCAGTTCCTGTCTGTCTGCTCCTGTAAAACTCATAATCATCCACTTCATCAGCGCCGTCTTCCCCTGCCGCAAAACACAACAAAATAAAATAACCGTTTTCCGCCAATATGCCTGATACAATCTCTCTGTATTGTAAACGCCTGTGTGGTGTCAAATGATGGAAAACACCGCTGTCTATTACCAGGTCAAACTTCCGATCCATGAAATCTAACGCAAAAAGATTCTCCGCCTTAAAGACTGCTTTTTCCGCCTTGCTTTCTGCTGCGTTCCTTTTTGCATTTTCTATTGCAATTTCTGACAGATCATATGCTTCCGTATCAACGTCGTTTTGAGCAAGGTAAATTGCGTTTCGCCCTTCTCCACATCCAAATTCGCAGGCATTTTTAATATTATGCTCTCTTATGAAATCAACAACGCATTTATCCGGCAGCTTATTATATTTCAAAAATGGGGCAGGCTTATCCCGCTTAAGATAAAAGGCGTCCCAATCCACTCCCTCCGCATATCGATCCAGCATATGAAATAAATCATCCATTGTATTAATATAATTCATGCGCATACCTCCAACCATCCCTGTTTGGCATTCCACTTTTCGCAAATGTGCCTCCTATGAATCCATTTTCCCAGTTGCCTGCTTTACAGGTTTTCCAGCTTCTCGATTGTGCATGTGTGAACCTTTGTCCTGGGATTATAGTTGATCCCCACCAGCACGACCTCCCCGCCGTAACCCTGTAATACCGCCGGATAATTCCTCTCCCTGATCTGGCCCAGGGCTCCCTCCGACGATTTGTCCCATTTCAGTTTCACCACCAATGCCGGAAACAGCGACCTCCTCCTGGGTAGGTATACCACGTCCGCAATCCCTTTTCCCGAAGGCAGCTCCTCCACCTTAAGATACTGGTCCAGGGCGGCAATATACGCGAACTTGACCACATACCGGAGAGCCTGCTCGTCATTCATGACAATAGAATTCTCGCGAAGCGGAATTCTATTGTAGCAGAATGCAGGCGCGTACTGCGTCATGCGAACCGCCTCGATGGCCTCCGCCACCGCCCCCGAGTCCCCCGCGATGGTGCTCTCCAGAAGCTTCCGGGAACGCCCGATCAGTTCCATCCACTTCGTGTTCACATCCGTGCCTTCCAGGATTCTCCTGAATTCGTCCCGTATCTCTTCATTCGGAATCCTGGCCGTCTTTTCTGTCCTGTCCCAGGTCAGATATCCCAGATGGATGAGCAGGGTCAGCACATCGTCCCTGCTCCTGAAGGTTTCAAAGTCATTCTCGAAGCCATTCGTGCTGACCTCGATCTCCTCCCCTGATATCAACCGTGAGATGACTTCCTGCAGTCCCTCGAAATCCATGTTGATATAGGTCATCAGCGATTCCGCCGCGGAGGTCTTCCTCCAGTAGGACTGGAATTCCCCCGACCTGACCGCACACATGACCGAATACGGGTTATAGACCGGGCCAACCTTCGGGAAGTCATAGCCGTCATACCATCTCTTTGTCTCTTCAAAACTCATTCCAAGCTTCCTACATAGGTTCCTCACTTCCTCTTCCGTAAAGCCGGTATACTCGGCGAATCCCCCCGGGTTAAGGATCGGATACTCCGTAAAATCCGATATGGCGGACTGGGAACCGTCTTTCTTGATCGGCAGGATCCCTGTCATGTAAGCAGCTGCCACCACCTTCGGGGTAAAGCTGTTGTTCTTGAACCATTCCCTGAGCAGGTTCAGGTAGGCCAGCTGGATTTTCCCGTCATGCTTCGCCTCGCGGATCAGCGCATCCCACTCGTCAATGATGAACACGACTTTTCTTCCCGTTTCCTCCACATAATGAACCAGGTTCTGATTCCCATACAATCTCCTTCCCAGGGCAGACCCTAATGACATGATCCACATCAGTTTGCCTCCAGCAACTCCCCAAACACATCCGTCAAAGTCTTTGTTGGAATTTCATGTTCTGTTGCTTCATAAAATGATGCTGTCAGTTCCTCCCACTTTTCCTTCCCTACATCCACACCATTGATATCATAATAATATGGTTCAGTATAACCACGTTCAAGTTCTAAAACAGTTTCCCATCCTCCATCACTGTTTAATACTACATACCAAGATCTTTTAACCCATGCATGCTGAACATCATGCTCCCACATTTTACCAACTACTAACAAACCTTCAAAATAGATGCCTAATCCACAATAGGATATGCTACATGCGCTTCCCTGTATGCCCTGTCTTCCTCTTCAGACAGTTCCATATGTGGTTGTTCCACAGTAAAATCCATTGCCTGTATCATTTCACACACTGCTGTCACATCATCCTCTTCCTCTACACTTCCAACCCTTACGTTTCCAACCGAAGTCCCTCTTTCATCCTTATCATCCTGAACAATCATCAAAGTCCCCGGCTGAACAATCAAAGCCCCCTCTTCCGCCCGACGTATAACAGCATAAAGGTATATCAGTAAAGACATAACAATTAGTATTCCAGATATCATGCATGAACCGTCAATCTCCCTGGATATATTTTGTCAATAACAGGTATGCATCCTCCAAGAAGCATTCTATCGTATCACTCTTATCGTAAATCTGCTGTACACGGTCTGTCAACGGAATCCCCCATACCATGGTTTCCTCCAGGGACGCATACGCACGGTGCCTGATCGGAAGTATCTTCTGTATGCGGCTGTCATTCAGGGTCGGCGCAATCGCCAGTTCCTCCAGAAACCAGAGCGGATCCGGAAACTCCGGCTCCCTGCGGTCACGGCAGCCGTGCATGCTATTCCATTTGTCAAACAGAATCATATGATTGATTTCATGCAGGGATGCCCGCAGAAAGACTTCATCCGAGACAGCAAAATGCAGCGCGTACTCTTTTCCCAAAACGCTTCTTGGAAAAGGGTTGTATATGCCCAGACAACAGATAAAATGCGGCAGCTCCGGATATTCCATCCCAAACAGCCGCATCAGTTCTGCTATGGCTTCAGTCAGCCGCTGCTTGGCGATACCGTAAAAGTAGTCTGTTTTCTCCTCAATATGGCTCTTGTCCCTCAATACCTGCTGTTCCACCAGCCGTTCCACAATGCCATATATTTCTTCATAAGACATCTCTTTACATACAAGGCCTGCAATTCCCGGCAGGATTTTCTCAAGCCGCTCCATGTAGGGCAGCATTGCATTATTCTCGTCAAACGCCTGCAAAACGGTATCCGCTATGGCCTTTGCATTCTCTTTAACAGGCGCTTCCTTGATTGTAAGGACAAACTGCTCCGTCGTCAAAATCCTCTCCATTGCTCCCTCCGATCCTGGTTGCCCGTCCAAGATTTCCAACTGCCCTTTTTCATTCCGAAATGCATAGATTGGCGGTATAGGAAATTGCCTGATCAAAGATGTAGCCAATTGTTCTACTTGCGTTTTACTCCATCGATACTTTCTCTGGTATTCCGGAATCACAAATAAATTATCATGTACCCCTCTACCAACGCCTTAAAGCCCATATCCGCCTTATATTGTTGAACGCTGATATTATTATATATTTCAAGAATCGACTTTTTCATACGATGTCTCTTCTGCAAAGGATTAAATGATTATATTACACCTTCTTCAATGTATGGCATCGTCTCATTTCCATGCATATCATCTCTAATAGCATACTATGAAACTTTACGCTTCGCAATGGTTTTTCCTTCACTTCCCTCAATCCTACCACAGATCTGATTACTTGCTTTCACTAATGTAACCATAAATGAGGAAAACCAAAATATGAAATATGTATTCCCGTCCTGTACTCAACGTTTGTTCACGTGCGCGCTGTCGCTTTTTGGACATACACTGGACATGACGCTATTTCCTAATTTATCCTGCCGACCTATTCCATGACACATCCCCCTCAGCTTCTCCCCAGGACACCGGAGCGTTTCCTGTATAAAGTAAAGCAGACCACGCTACAGCACAAATGGATGACCATTCCGAAACCGAACATCATACATATGAAGGTCATATCCGGCATAAGTATCCCTTTTGAAACCAGCCCATACAGGATCGGGTAATATACCAGATTCACAATCACTGATATGGCAAAGCAATACTGCGTTTTCCCATAGCCGATCAGTATGTTATCAAACAGAACGGTATATCCGTATGCAAAATAAAACGGTATTAAAATCAATAGAATATGCCTGATCACAGCATAATTTCCTATTCCCATGACATACTTCAGAAACGGGTTCAACAACGGGATAAAGCACAGCCATATCACAAATGTTGCAACAAGAACAGCATTATAGTGTTTCATTTTTGTTGAGGTTAATTCCTCCTTACAATCCTTTTTAATAATCTCCGCCAACGCCCCTATCGGGATCAACAGCAATCCCCATATGATATTGTTTGCCACCCAATAATTACCCTGTTCTTCCACCTCATTAACCATTTTACACACTATGACAGAATAGACAATATTATCCAACGCAATCTGAAATCCACTGAATATCCCGATACGCAGATACTCCCTGATCAATGAGCCGTCAAACCGAACAGGAGCCGCAATCAGTTTTTCCTTCCATACAACGATCAGGCATAATATGACACATACTACATTGACAGCTATGTTAGAATATGCAACACCATTTACCCCCAGTTTCGGAATCAGACACAAATCACCTATGACAGTGAATATCGTTCTCAGTACAATCATCACATATATGTAGAACGACTTTTCCAGAACGACAAACAGCACATTCACAAAAGAAACAACGTTTGCAACAATAAATCCTATCGTTTCTAATCTGAGGTATCTTGTCACTTCATATGTGCGGTCTGAGACCATTGATAAAACAATAGCATTGCATCGCGCATAAACTGCTACTGAAAACAAGATGTAAACAACATTGACGATCAGGAATGTCTGAAGTATTCTCCCTGAAAATTTCTCTTTATCCTTTATGCAGCCATTCAACAAAGCGTACAAAGGCACAATCAAGAACGCCTGTATCGTCTCGTTAATCAGGTCAAACCATTCCATATGGCCTGCAATACCCAATCCATCTGTCGTCGGACTGTTCACAATCAGATTTGTCCGCACAAGCGTATATACAAACGGTATAAAGCTTAACAGCATCAGGCTGCAATACAAATTAACCGGAAATCTGCTTCGTCTTTTGTCCAAATCCATTTCCGTACTCCTTTCATGCATGAACCGTCAATCTCCCTGGAAATCAGGCATGAGAAAGCCTGCTGCGCCATCCACTCCCTCAATAGCTATCTGCTTTCCAGATCCTTTCCCATGCACAATGATTCCGGCATACCCTCATACGGACCATAATTAGGAATCACCTGAAAACCCAGCTTTTTATACACAGCGCAGGATTCAACCAATAACTCCCCTGTTTCCAGGACCATTTTCTTATATCCCAGTTCCACAGCCCATTCCATTAACAGAGAAACAAGCCTGCTCCCAATGCCCCGTCCCTGATATTCCGTATGTACAAACACCCGCTTCAATTCCATGGTTTCATCATCATATCTCCTGATGGCTCCGCCGCCAATTACCCGGTTCTCTTCACACACAACAATTGCCTCCTGAATTTCATCCAACAGGTTATATTGTTTGTATTTGTCACGTTGTATCTTTCTCCCGACACGTCTGTCCAGATCCAGGTCAAGAAGCCTGCAATTCTTTATAAAATCTTTATCCCTACCACCTGTTCTGTGAAATTCCATAAAAAAATCCCCCTTCCCCCCTTCAGCAGGGAATACATTTTCGTATCAATCCCTTTCCCATTGTAACAGTTCAGCCCTCACATTCCCAACAAGGTGGGCAAGCCCCCTCCTCAGCGTCTGCTTCGCATTCAACGCCGCTGTGCGGCTCACCTTTTATTTCATGTTCCTTCTGATTTGAAAGAGCCGCATAACAGACTCTATCATACAGCATAATGAATTAACGGGATTCTACCGCTTCATCAGGAATGCAATGATATTTTCACTTATTGCTTCGTACTCGTAATCGTGAACATAATGCGGGCAGTTTAATTCCATGTATTCCCCTTCGGCAACCTGTGATATATATTCTATTGGGATCTTCCTCCATGCTTCCTGGTCAAAGCCTGTTCCGCCGGAACCGTCTGAAATGAATAATAGCATGGGAAGCTGCGGAACACCCATACTGTCTACTTTTGCAGCATTTTCCTTGACTCGCTCTGTCTCGTTTATCATTGTCACAGTTGCCGTCCGACTATAGAAAACGGCTCTGTAGATTTCCTTTTCATCCTCTGACAATGTGCCATGCTTTATGGCGTCACTGTCCGAAATACCTGGTATCAAACGGGTGATGCCTATATCAGCCGCCCAGCCTGCAGCCCGCATCAGTGGCATGTTTATTTTCATGCTGCCATAATACTCCGGCACCGCCATATCAAGCCCAATAATTGCAGATACCTCATCAGGATATTTCTGCGCCCAATACAGGGCTTCCAGCCCTGACATGGAATGGGGGCAAAGGACATAGGGCGCATGTAATCCTGCGGCAGCAAGGGCAGTTCTTGTGTCTTCAAGTATGGAATCAATATCCCTGTCCTTATCGACGACATCGCTGAAACCGTATCCGAATTTCTCTACAACTGCAATCTGATATTTGTCACTCAGAAGAGAATAAAGTGACTTAAAATCCAGTATGGGAGAACAGGTACCCCCGCCTGACATGAAAACAAGCGTTGTATCGCCGGTTCCTTCAACATAGATACTCATATTGTGTCCGTCTACTTCTACCATCTGTCCCAGGGGCAAACGCAATTCCGTTTCCTCCTTTAAATGGAGTTGATGATTGATGGATACGATAAGCAACAGTATAATCACTGCAACCATCACAATAAGAATTATGTTTATCATTCTTTTCCTCTTTCTCATAGTGTTTCCCGTCCCACATAAAAGCTTCGATTTGCTGGATGATTCAACGCTGCTATTGTACCACAAAAAAGCAAACGATTCCAGTAAAACAGCCCCAGACATGGCTATTTCCCTCATTGCCCAACGGGCAATGTTTGCCCAGCGGGAATAAAATCTCCCCAATTTCCCCTTGCCTTATTACCATACATGACAATCCAGATTGACACGCCCTGCTTTCTATAGTATCCTATACTTCACAAAGAGAAATCACCAATAACAGGAGGAAGCAGTATGGCAGAAGAACATAAGAAGGGATTAAATGCGGAACTGGTCATCAACGATTTGAGCAATTGCTGTAAGAGTGAAGCCGCATGTATTCAATGCCAAAAGACAGCCTGCGTCATAGGCTATGCAAAAGAATGTATGAAGGAGTACCAAAAAGAGCCGAAAAAAATGGTTCCAGATGGTACAAAAAATATCCCTGCCCTGGATTATAAGACCTTTGATGAAGCAAGCCTGGAAACTGCAATTGCCCATATTCTGAAAGAATGTAAGGACTGTAAAGAAGACCATGTTGAGGACTGCATCATCAATGTGATACGCAATTGCTATGAGGTAGGTCTTCTGGGTGAGGTTCAGCCCTATGAGGGGAGCAGCTTACAGTACCTGGTTCATCTGGAATCTGATTTTCCTGACAAAGCCGCACATGTTGCCGAGGCTTACAGGAATTTAAACGGACTGTGACGCGCAGTCTCTTTAAAGAAAGATGCTGTCAGACAGGATCATCCTTTCATTCCTGTCCGGCAGCTCATCAGCATGTATAATCTTTTCACCACTTCATTGAACATATATTTCCATACACCCCCGCGTACTTAATACACCTCCTCTTGCACGCACACCAATCCATATTCGAAAGGAACTCCCGTACTTCCCGTCAATCCAAATCCAGGTACACTTTGCGCTTTATCTCCCTCAGCTCACTTAGCTCAAGTCTGATTGCTTTCGCGTTTTCGATATCCAGGACCGCATAAGATGTGGCAAAATCCAGATCATTTTTCACTGTCAACAGTGACATCAGCACGGCGCCGTGGGTCAGGAGCAAAATATCTCCGCCTGAAGCAATCCCATCATTTACATCCCCCAGAATCCGGTCCAAAGAGGCAAAAAACCTTTCCAGCACATCCTGGTAGGATTCCCCTCCCGGCGTCCTATGGCAGCGTTTGTCAGACTCCCATTCTTTCAGTTCATCCTGATACAGGGTCGCTATTTCCTCCCAGGTATGTCCCTCAAATAATCCAAAATTCATTTCCTCCAATCCGGAAACCGTCTCCACCGGCACATGGTATCCCGCCCCGACTATCCTGGCTGTTGTCAATGCCCTTTTTTGACGGCTGCTGTAGATCCGGCATAGATCAATATTATCTTTTTTCAGGTTCTGATAGAGGCGTTCTGCCTGCCTTATACCATTCTCGTTCAAAGAAGTATCCGTTGTCCCCTGTACCCTTTTCGCAATATTCCAATCGGTCTCCCCATGCCTTGCAAGGTAAATGTCCATTACCGTTTTTCTCCTTCGATTGCCTGTTTCCAAAAAGCTCTGCTTATTGTGTTTCCTTAATCCGCTTTCGTGCATAGCTTCTGACCTCATAATTACTGTCATGCAGGCACTCCCGCAAAAGTTCCTCCGTTACCATATGTCTCCGCCCCATTTCCCTCACGATATATTCTCTGCACATCGAGCATAGGGTATGCTCATAAAGGTATGGCAGCAGTTCCTTCGGGGCTGCTTTTATCCCTTTTGTTTTCAACAGATCAAGCACCGTAGAGTATACGCCATGCCAGTCTTCCCTGTCATCATAGGTGACGGGAATGCTCTTTACCAGCCTGACAAGCAATTCCCTGTCTTCCTTCTGATAATGATTCGCCAGCAGGGAAACCGCCTCTGAAACGTTCCCATTCCCTTCCGCCAGTTCCAGCGCAAACTGATGTACTTTTTCATGGCGCACGTTTTCCAGGGCGTAAAATGCCGCCTCCCTCAGTGTTTCATCTCCTGCCCTGGCATCCTGGATCAGCGGCTCCGGCGACAGGGGAAAGGGACAGTCCGAACCAAAAATAAAAAGCAGTTTTGCCCTCTCCAGGGAATCTTGTTCCGTCAGATATCTTTGTGCCAGGACAGAGAGCGCTTCTGTATTTCCCGTTTTCTTGATCCATGCGCGAACCCTGAGTCCCAGCCTCCGGACCTGCCAACCCGAGCATCCCGACTCCTGGTCCCTTTTCTTCTCCTCATCAATGCTTTTCAGCATGTCTTCCGTTGTCTGCGGAACAGGCTGACGGGATTTTTCCCTTGACATTTCAGTGTCTCTCGCTATTCCATCCTCGAAATACCGGCTTACCGCCGGAGAAGCCAATATTCCATACAATTCATCATATTTTCTTGCCAACGCCATAAACGCTTCTCTATGCCCCTCCTGCGCGAACAGCCCCAGCAGCTCACAGTAATAGGAAAATGCCCATCCGCCATTTGGGCGGTACTGCAGCAGCTTCTGAATCACAGCCTCCACAAAGGAGTTTTCCTCCTGGAACCGGCGCACCAGTTCCCGCATATACCATGCCCTTGTGCCCTCGCATTGAGTATCATAAGAAAGATCATGTGTACATCCCCACAGGACAACCTCGCGATACCATTCCGTGTCCTCCGTGCTTTCCAGCTCCAAAACACACCTTCCAAGACCACGCATCATGGCCTCCCTGAATCCCTTTTTTGTCACCCGCAATCCTCCTGTCCTGGAAACCTTATACCCCTTTCCCCGGAAAGCCTCATTCTCCCGTCCCCGAGAAGCCTTGTCTTGTTCCCCTGCGCCTGCGATTATTCCAATCCGCTTCCGTCCAATATCTCCATAACCTTATCAAATTTGCTGCTGTAATATTTCTTACTTTCCTCAGATAATTTCCGATAACTTCTGATCAGCTTGTTTTTTACAAATTCCCGGCCGCCTTCCAGATCCATCCCTTTCTCAACAAACGCTAAATACAACAGACCGGGCACATTATCAAAATGCGATATGGCATCGGCGTCTGCCACACACAATTCTTCCATGCTGCTTTTCTCAAGGCACATACTCCCCCTGTGGTTTCTAATGCTCCTCTGTATTAATTTTGTCCTCTCATTGTCATAACCATAGCCTTTTAAAATATCCTCGGCCATTTGTGCACCATGAATATGATGCTTTTCATACAGACTGTAATCCGTAATGGAGGCAATGTCATGCAGCCATGCCGCTATCATTACCACTTCCTTGTCCGCCCCATATTGTCCTGCAAGTATTTCCGCATTTTTTACTACAGCCTCAATATGATAATAGCAGCCCATTCCAAATTTATTTGTTTCCTTTAAACATCGACCGTATATTTCTTTCTGAAGCCCTGCCAAAATATCTTCCCGCATATTTCCTTCCTTATCTATCGCAATCCCGCCATATGCCACACTGTCGTTTCACAAATTGCAGGTGCTCGATTTCAACGCATTTATGGCTTGGATATCCAATCCCTCTCCGGCAAAAGAGACCACATCATGGTGATTAAAACCTACAATCCATTTGTATTTCTTTGAAACAAGATAATAGTCCGGCAAGCCCAGATCCAACCAAAAAGTTTGATTTAACAGCGTAAGTATCTTTATTAATTCGGGAATATAACTCTCAAAAATCCTGAATTTTTCACCAATATACCAGTCACCTCCGCAATCTATCAGGAAATATACCATTTCCTCTCGTGGTACGATCTGAGACAGCTGCTGAAACCATGTCCTATAATCGACCGGATAACAGCCCAAATGTTTTTTCATGACTTGGGGACTATATCCATTTGTATTTGCCCAATGCAGCCCGTTTTTCCATGTCTTTAATCAAATAACAGCACTCCTCACATTCTCCAAGCCCCTCCAACATTTTTATATATTCAGGATCAATTTCTTCTTTTGTCTCGTCGGGCAGATACTCGCCCATCTCAGGATCATTCCATATGCGATAGACCCATAAAGCGTCTTCTTTCATAAATCCCCGCAGCATGAGCCTTGAAGTCTCAATCGGTTTGATTTTCATTCCGGTTCCCTTTTCCTGTCAGAATATTGTTATTATTTGCATGTCCTGCCAGCCAGACAGCAATGCAGAATCTGACACAATTATATTTTCAATTATACTCGTGAACGCATTTAATTGCCGCTTTCACCTCTGGATTACCGATGCGTTCACTCGTTATACTGTGCAGACGGCAGTTAATTACGTTTGTGGGTATAAATTTTTTTCACTCTCAAATGAGCAAAACGTGGATGCGTAGGCAGACGCAGAAGCATGTAAGCGTGGGGTTTGTGAATATGAAAGTCAGGAAAATCACAGAACAAATCCATCCCAAAGTTCATACGCCTTTTCCCAGGCAGCAACAGAAAAAGGCCGCTGCACATCTCCTGTCCTTGCGGCATATTCTTCTGCAAATCTTAAAAAGAAAGATATATGTTCCCTCCTTGTTTTCAATTCCCTGACAACCACCTTGCTCCAGACATTTGCCCGGACATATTGATCACTTTGCCGCAGGATTTCAATGTATTCATCCACCTGAAACGGAACACGCCTTTCCTCTACCACGATATTATCCCTATCCGAAATATCAAGAACGGTATAAGGAATACCCGCATCTATACAGTCCAAAGGCAATCCGCAGGAACCGGGATTGATTAAGATTTTTCTGCCGTCATCTGTTCGATAATGCCACTGAATATGTGAGTGTCCAAAAATGTATATCCCATTTTCCAGTTCACCCAAAGTCCTTTGAAACTGCTGATCCTCATCAAGGTACTTATAGATATCAGCATGAAAGACCTCCTGTGTAATCCTTCTGTCCTTATACCTCATGGCAACCTTCGCAGACGCCCATTCCCTGTGTTCGCAATCCGCTATGAACGCTTCGGATGAATGCGCTATATACAATGTGATGCCGCGAAAGACAAGCTCCATCTGTTCCGGCAATGACAGTAAATAATCCATATTGTCAGGACTTATTTTCTGATAGCAATAATAAGAAATCTGCATCTGCCCGTCAGTCCAGGTGCTCTGGTCTTTACCGGCCAGTCTTTCCAGATAACTCTCTTCATTCCCGCGTATACTATATTGCTTATCCAAGTTTCTGATTCTGGAGATACACTGATCCGGATATGGATTGCTGAGACAGTAATCGCCGGCAAAAATGAAGCTGTCAATATTGCTTTTTTCGGCATCTGCAATTATGGCATTTAATGCCGGCAAATTGCCATGTATATCTGAAACAATTGCAAATTTCATAAATTTCTCTCCTGATAATCATCTGTTTCCCTGCCTGTCAATGGACATGATATAAATCTGGCATGGATTCCGTTCATCCCACAAGGTTGGAAGAACCTCCAATTCCTGGAACCCAAGTGAAAGGTAGAATCTGTTGGTGTCATCATAAATATCGTATCTGCCCATCTGGACGGTCTTTACCTGCATGAAAGAATATCCCATCTCCCTGGCTTTTTCTGCTGCCTCTTCGAAGAGTTTTCGGCCAATTCCCTGTCTGTGATATTCCCTCAGCACGCCCATTACTGCCAGTTCAACAGTATGCCGGCCGGTTTCTTTCAGATAGAGGAATCCCACAGGCTTATCCCCATCAAATGCGCAGAAGAAAGGCTTCCCGCTGCTGTCAGAACTGTATTCCTCCACGGCTTCCGGAATACCGAACCAATCCGGAAGCTGTTCCAATATACACTTTGTAATACTTTCTTTCATTTGATCACAGTTAATATGCTTTATTATCATTGTGTCCTCCATTTTGTTATAGGAACACTCTCAGAAACTTCCCTGCACCCATCTTTGCGGCTGATTTTCCGAGACCGCTCTACGGATCCCGCCTGACCTTGATTCCGTTTTCCCGCAAATCATTCCTGAGTTCCTTTATGTCACCATAATACACACAGCCCTTCATGCCCAGGTTTCCCGCGGCCTCTATATTTGCCGGCGAATCATCGATAAAAAAACTCTCCTCGGGCTTGATGGAGAATGTCTTAAAAAAATCAAGGTATGCCTCCGGTTCCGGTTTGAGCAGGCCATGCTCGCAGGAAATCCAGATACCCTTCATATACCGGATCGGCCTGATATCCCGGCTGAATATCCGGAAACGGTGGGAAGTGTTGGACATCAGATACAGATCGTATCCGTTTCTGTGCAATTCCTCCACCAGTTCTTCCATGGGCGGATTGGGCGGCTGCACCATACGGTACTCACTGATGAACCGCTTCACCACAGCGTGCAGATGCTCCGGCACTCTCCTGCATACGGAGTCCGCAGCTTCCTCATCCGTGATCGTTCCCCTGTCCATCTGCAGCCATTCCACCGATCCACAGAGATGATTTTTTATCCAGCGGAAGTCCTCCTCGCTGCCTACGTAACCATAAATGTATTCCCTTGCATTATATACTGTAAGAACATTTCCCATATCAAAAACGATATTTTTAATCATAAATCCCCCTTTATACTCCTGTCAGATCATTCTTTTGTACAGTATCTTATATAGCTCGTAAATTTCAGGTTTACTCCCAGCGAACGCGCCAGATCCGCAATCGTACTGTCGTCATCGTCAGTGAAATGTTACATCCTCTTTAAGCAGGAATGCTTCTTGTCTATTTCAAACCCGTTCTTCTGATAAAAATTCAAGGTACTTTCTTTATTGGAACCGGTTTCCAGAAAAACCTTATAGCATCTGTGTTCCCTGGCGATTTCCGATGCTTTCTCCAGCAATGCCGACGCATATCCCTTATTTCTGTAATCTGCATGCGTCACAACATTTTCAATGACCGCAAAGGGTCTGACATTATGCGTTAAGCTTTCAATGATTGCCATTTGCACAGAAGAAACAATTTTCCCACCTTCTTCCATCACCAGCAAGTACATGTTTTCATCTTTCTCGAACTTCTCAAGAAGATGTTCCCACAAGTTCATATCCTGTTCTTCTTTGGGCGGGAAATGTGTCAGATATTCAAAATATAAAATTTTTAAATCATTTGCATCTGTACGTTTTGCTTTCCTGATATACATGATATTCCTTCCTCCATTCCCAGTTTTTCTTGCTCTGCCGCCAAGTAAAATTTTTCTCGTCTCCTGAATTGGAATCATCGCAATATCTTTTCCCAATCCATTATCTCAGGCTCTATGGATACACCATTCCACTGTCGGCCAACAATCCCCACATCTTCAGGTGTGATAGCCTGATATCCACTTTTTGTCCCGCGTATTTTTATATTTGTCTCTTCTATCTCAACGATACAGTAAAGAGGTGTTCTATATAAAATTACATTCTTTAAAAACGGATATTTATGATGTACATCTTTTGAATAGGCATATGATTCCCTTCCATGCCAAATGTATGATGTGGAGTTAACTGTAAAATATGGAATATTATTTATTGTTTTTAAGTCATTGCCATGATCGTGGCCATTCATGGCCAAAAGAGTTTTATTATTCTCCAATATACTTCTTATTTCCTCTCTATTTACAACCCCTCTAAAAGCAAAATCATTTGCCAGACTATGATGTGAAAAAACCACATATTTCAAATCTTTTTCGGACATTTCTTCCAACAGCCACTCTATTTCACATTGAGGAATGATTGGATATAAATCTGTATTTTTTTTAAAAATATCTTTTTGATACAACATTTCTTTCTGTCCATGAACCATAAAGCAAGTGTTCAATACTATAAACTTTATTCCATCCATAACAAACGAGTAATATGGCTTTCTAATTTCCGCAAAGTTTTTGATCGCTTGCCAATTACTGTTCTCACAATCATGATTTCCTACACAATAATAAAAAGGTATTCCCATGTTATAGAGTTTTCTAACAATCGTTTTATTTTCACTGACAGGGCAACATAAATCCCCAAGAGAAACTACGAAATCCAGATGTAAAGAACTATCACTGCTTTTGTCTATTAATGCGTCAAGACGATTCTCTGCATCAAAAATATGATCATAATGTAAATCCGAAAACGCCAAAAAACGAACCATCACTCGCCACTTTCCTTTTCTTTAATAAATCATTCTCTATTTTCTACATCCAGGTATTTTATGCCCTTTAGATAAAATGCAATTATCACATCTGTTCCGTTTCCTGGCAAAATCTCGTCTTTCGCCTTTACTTGCGATATGGCTCTCCATCACCTATATAAACCGCATTCCCATTAACAAATCCGGAATATCTGTTTATCACGTCAGCGGCATTTCCATGACAATCTCATTCCCGTCCCTGTCGGTCTTCACAAAACCGAATTGCTCATACAGCCTCCTGGCGGCATTGTTCCCTTCAATATAGCACAAGACTACCCTGTCGTACCGGCTCTCCTTCTGCATTTCATCCAACACCAGTTTTACCGCAGCCCTACCATACCCACGCCCCTGGTAACGCTGGTCGATAAACAGTTGGCTGAAATCATAGCTGTCCAGTTCCGGACAGTCATAGTACAGCCCCATACCCACAGGTGTTTCGTCATTATAAACCAAAAAGGCTCGGCTGTTCTGATGCCGATAGGCATAGGCTCTTGCCAACAGAGCCGCAGGATTCGCCACCCAGGTTTTCTGCGACTCAGCCACACTCAATTCCAGTCTCCAGTTATCAGGTGTGATTTCAACGAGACAGACCATTTTTTTCCCTCTTCCTTTTAGCCAGCGGAAGTCCTCCTTGTATTCGTTCAGCTGCTCTTTCCCTCCCCTATAGCTGTTCCTGTTCGCCCTTACTTATGGTACGGCGTCCCGTTATTGATACAGAATGCCCTGTAAATCTGCTCCGCCAGGATCACCCGCATGAGCTGGTGGGGAAAGGTCATGTCCGAAAAGCTGAGCGCCAGGTCAGCCCGTTCCCGCACGGAGCCATGGAGGCCCAGGGAGCCTCCTATCACAAAGACTATATGACTGGTGCCGTTTACCGCCAGTTTCCCCATCCATCCGGCAAATTCCTCCGAGGAAAACTTTTTCCCACCGATCTCCAGGGTACAGACAAAGGCGCCTTCCCGGAGTTTGTCCAGAATACGCCCTGCCTCCTTTTCCCTGATCTGCTCCGTCACGGCAGCGCCCGCCCCCTCAGGGGTCTTCTCGTCCGGCACTTCCACGATTTCCAGCTTACAATATCGGGAAAGCCGTTTCGAATACTCCGCAACGGCTTCCCTGAAAAAACTTTCCTTCAATTTTCCCACACATACGATAGTGATCCTCATTTCCCTTCAAACACCATCCCATATACCTGATCGTCAATAAACTGATCCAGAAAGTCCTGATCCAGATTGACAAACTGGTGGTTCAGTTTCTCCCGAAGATATGCGGTGCGGTTAAAATAGCGCACCTCCTCAGAGTCGTCCGCAATGCCGATCTCCCTGTCTATCTCCTGCCCGTCAAGATTCTGTCTGCACCACTCCAGCATGGTGCTCCGCAGGGAGTTTTCAGACTCTGCCTTTCCGGCAAATATCTTTGCATTCTTCATGGAAATCACGCCGGCTACCACGAACAGGACAAAGATCGCCCCCATGACTCCGTAAAACAAATATGGATTTCCCAGATTGAGGGGAAGTATGCCTGCAATTCCAAGTATCACCACGATCAGTCCCAGAATGCCCACAAACAGCAGCACCCATGCGGAAGACCTGTTTTCATCGGCACGCTGGGAACTGTCCTGATACAGGGAGCCGCTCCTGAAAGCCCTGCGGGCAGTGGCAGCCTCTCTCAGCTGCTCCTCTGCCTCCTCCGCATCAACCTGCTCTCCTGCAGCCTTTCGGGTTTCCTCCGTCCGCCGGTTCTCCTGCACAATGAATACCTGCATCGCACTCAGCGCCTTCTGTTTGCTCCTCCGTTCCACCAGCAGTTCACAGAGCCCGTCACTTTCATCCTGCTGCAGTTCCACTCCCAGGATCTGATTGCTTTTCAGAAAAGCCTCCAGCGCCTTCATCTGCTCTTCATCGCCAAAGGTCAGCGTTACACGCTCATCCGTCTGCTCTTCCTCTACCAGCGCGCAGCCGCAGTCAGCGCAGACCGTGAATCCTTCCCGATACTCGCTCCTACACTTCGGACACCATGGCATACAATTACCCTCTTTCTACGCTTTTGTGCTCAAATACTCGTCAATCCCCTTTGCAGCCGCTTTCCCCGCTCCCATGGCAAGGATCACCGTAGCCGCACCGGTAACAGCGTCGCCGCCGGCATAGACTCCCTCTTTGGTGGTCTGTCCGTTCTCTTCCTCCGCAACAATACATTTCCACTTATTGGTTTCCAGCCCCTCCGTGGTAGACGAAATCAAAGGATTCGGGGAAGTGCCCAGTGACATGATGACCGTATCCAGATCCATCACAAATTCCGAACCGGGAATCTCCACGGGACGGCGTCTGCCGGAAGCATCCGGCTCCCCCAGTTCCATGCGGATACATCTCATGCCTGTGACCCAGCCCTTCTCGTCCGCAAGAACCTCCACCGGATTGGTCAGCAGGTCGAAGATAATGCCTTCCTCCTTCGCATGGTGAACCTCCTCCACCCTGGCGGGAAGCTCCTCCTCACTCCTGCGGTATACAATGTGTACCTCCGCTCCCAGGCGCAGCGCTGTTCTCGCCGCATCCATGGCCACGTTGCCGCCGCCCACCACGGCAACCTTCTTACTCTGCATGATGGGCGTGTTGGAATTGCCGTCAAAGGCTTTCATTAAATTGCTCCTGGTCAGGTATTCGTTGGCGGAAAATACACCGTTGGAATTTTCCCCGGGAATCCCCATGAACTTGGGAAGTCCCGCGCCGGAGCCGATAAATACGGCGTCAAATCCCTCCTCCTCAATCAGCTCGTCGATGGTCACAGCCTTGCCCACCACCACGTTTGTCTCAATCTTTACGCCCAGCGCCTTTACGTTCTCAATCTCCTTGGCTACCACATCCTGCTTCGGCAGACGGAACTCGGGAATACCATATACCAGCACTCCGCCGGGCTCATGCAGCGCCTCGAAAATGGTCACGTCATAGCCCATCTTGGCCAGGTCGCCTGCACAGGTCAGGCCTGCGGGGCCGGAGCCGATCACGGCGACGCTTTTCCCCTTCTTTTCCGCCGCGCCCTGGGGCTTGATGCCATTCTCCCTTGCCCAGTCCGCCACAAATCTCTCCAGCTTGCCGATGGAAATGGGATCTCCCTTGATCCCCCTGATACATTTCCCCTCACACTGGCTCTCCTGTGGGCAGACGCGGCCACACACCGCAGGCAGCGCGCTGGAATTGCTGATAATCCGATACGCCTCCTCGATATTTCCATTCTTCACCTGCTCGATAAAAGCCGGAATGTCGATGGCCACGGGGCAGCCCTTGACGCACTGTGCATTCTTGCAGTTGATACACCTCGCCGCCTCGTTCATCGCCTCTTCTTTATTGTAACCCAGGCACACCTCGTCAAAATTGGTGGCGCGCTCCTTCGCATCCTGCTCCCTCACAGGAACCTTCGTCAATACATCCATCTATTTTCTTCCTCCATTCTTAGCAATTTCCGCAGCCGCCGTGGTGGGTGTCCCCCTCCTCCAGCGCAAGCATGGCCCTTCCTTCCGCCGTCTTATAGATCTGCTGGCGTCTCATGGCCTCGTCAAAATTCACCCCATGGCCGTCAAATTCAGGGCCGTCCACACAGGCGAACTTCACCTGGCCGTTTACCGTCACACGGCAGGCCCCGCACATCCCCGTGCCGTCCACCATGATGGGGTTCAAGCTGACCACGGTGGGAAGTCCCAGTTCCTTCGTCAGCAGGCAGACAAATTTCATCATGATCATGGGGCCGATGGCAATGCATACATCATACTGCTTCCCCTCCGCCACCAAATCCTTGATGGTCTGGGTCACCATGCCGCTCCTGCCATAGGAGCCGTCGTCCGTGGTCACATAAAGATTCCCGGCAACCGATTCCATCTCCTTCTCCAGGATCAGCAGGTCTTTGGTCTTGCTGCCCACAATCACGTCTGCCGCCACGCCCTGCTCATGGAGCCATTTCACCTGGGGATATACCGGCGCCGCTCCCACGCCGCCCGCCACAAACAGGATCTTCTTCGTCTTCAGGCTCTCCACATCCTCGTCCACCAGCTCGGAAGGGCGTCCCAGGGGACCCACGAAATCCCGGAAGGAATCTCCCTCATTCAATTCCGCCATCATTTTCGTGCCGGCGCCCACACACTGGAACACAATGGTCACAGTGCCCTTTTCCCGGTCATAGTCGCAGATGGTCAGGGGAATCCTTTCCCCCTCGTCATCCATCCTGACAATGACGAACTGCCCCGGCATGCACCTCTTCGCCACCCTCTTTGCCTCTACTTCCATCAGGTAGATGTTTGTGGTAAGTTCACTCTTTTTCATGATCTGATACATATTTTTCCACCTCTCTATTCTTCAGACAATTGCGAGATCTTCATTTTTCAGACAGACTTTGGGCAATTGCCTATTTCTATTCTTCATCTTCGGAGTCATCCTCCTGGGGCTCTTGCACAACCGGCTGCTCTAATTCCGTGAGACTAAGCCTCTCATAACGATCCTGCTGCAGCTTGAATATCGCTCCTGTATATGCGTTCACGGCAAAATGATTGCCCGTCTTGGTCAGGCTGCCGTCCGCACCGCAGTAAATCTCTGAGATCACATAAAAATCATCTATCGAGTTGATATTGGTTACGTACTGATACTCATATTGATACCGGTCCCAGTTTTCATTGAAATGCCCGTCCGCATCGAATACCTTTCCGGTATTCAGGGCGTACTGCATAACGGCGTCCACCGCCTGCTGGGGAGTAAAATCCGTATTCATGACCAGGTTGTAGGACCGCTCCGTCACATCACCCGTCACCCCGTTTTCAATCCTGGCAAACTTGAAATTACTCTTCCCAAGCGGCATGGGGATGGGCCTTGAATAAAGCTGCGATGAATAGGTGGGCACAGAGCCGTCTGTCGTATAGTAAACCTCCTCCGTGTCCTCCACCACCTCAATATTCATGGGGAAATTATAGTTCCCGCTGTATAAGTTGATGTTCGGCGCGGGAATCTCCTCAAATTCCACATGGAACTCCCCCGACGTCACCGTACTGACAATGCCGTTGTCATTGATAAACAGCGCCTTGACGATATAGTCACCGTCCTCCAGGATGATCGGAGCGGTATACTGGGTGCTCTCCTCACTGGGTTCGCTGCCGTCCAATGTATAATAGATCTTCCCGCTGCCAAAGGCTGACAGCTTCAGAGGCTGGACCATCGTATAATAACCCGGCTTAATGCTGAATTCCGGCGGCCTTGCCAGATATTTCTGGTATGTGGATATCAGGGTCGCGTTTTCGCTGGCCAGCAGCAGGTCGTTGATCGTCTGATAGTCCTCCCTGGCGCTGTAGATCGCGATCAGCTTGCCGTATGCCCGCTCCAGCTGTTCGCTGGTGGCATAGGTATCCCTGGCAATCTCCCGCAGGAGGAATTCATATTCTATTTTATTATTCTTCAGAAAATATACCTCTGCCAGACTGAATTTTAATTCTATATTGTCTTCATCCAATTCCAATGCACGGCTGTAGCATCGGATGGCCCTGTCATACTTCTGGCTCTCCGCGTAATCCGCTCCCCTCCTGATCTGCCATTCGAGGGAATTATACTGATACACAAGGAGACCGGATACAGCGGCCATCACCGCCAGTACTGCACCACATACCGCCCACGGCCTCCAGGACTTCCTCCGCCTTGGAGGCTTTTCATCCTCCTTTGGCGTCTCCTGTCCGCCGATATCCTCCAGCATACCACTGATGGTAAGCTCTATATCCTGCTCCAATTCGGGATCAAAGTCAGGAACAATATGGATATCTTCGCCACAATGCTCACAATATAGGGATCCGTCTGCCATTTCCGCTCCACAGCTGGGACACTTCATAGCTTACGCCTCTTTTCTCTTGTGAAAGATCAAACGCTCAAAACAGCCCCGTTATAACCCCGTTATCATTTACATCGATCCGATATGCCGCAGGCTGCTTCGGAAGTCCCGGCATGATCATCACGTCCCCTGTCAGGGCCACCACAAATCCGGCCCCGGCCGAAACATAAGCCTCCCTGACATTCAGTTCAAATCTCTCCGGCCTCCCCAAAAGCGTCGGATCGTCAGACAGGGAATACTGGTTCTTTGCCATACACACCGGCAGCCTTCCAAATCCCAGTTCCGTAAGCTTTTGCAGCTGCCTTTTCGCCGCCGCGGAAAAGTTCACTCCGGCCGCACCGTAAATATCCCTGGCCACTGTGACAATCTTTTCCTCCAGGGAAGCGGCGTCATCATAGAGCACATGGAAATGGCTCTCTCTGTTCTCCAGCGTTTCCAGCACTTTCCGCGCCAGGTCGGTCCCGCCCTCTCCGCCCTTTTCCCATACCCGGGAGAGCGCAAATTCACAGCCCCGCTGACTGCAGAACTTCCTGACATATTCCACTTCGGCCTCTGTGTCCGTGGCGAAGGAATTGAGCGTCACCACCACCGGCACATCATATTTCTGCAGATTTTCCATATGCTTTTCCAGATTCACAATGCCCTTTTCCAAGGCCTTCAGATCCTCTCTGTCCAGCTCCGCCCTGGGCACGCCCCCATTATACTTCAAGGCTCTGACCGTTGCCACCAAGACCACGGCATCGGGCGCAAGCCCTGCCATCCGGCACTTGATATCAAAGAATTTCTCCGCTCCCAGATCGGCTCCAAAACCCGCCTCGGTAATGCAGTAATCCGCCATTTTTAGGGCCGCCTTTGTGGCCCGCACGGAATTACAGCCGTGGGCAATATTGGCAAAAGGCCCGCCGTGCACCAGCGCCGGCGTGTGCTCCAGGGTCTGGATCAGGTTGGGCTTCATGGCATCCTTCAAAAGCGCCGCCATCGCGCCCACTGCCTGTAAGTCCGCGGCTGTCACAGGCTCCCCGGCATAATTGTACGCCACAATGATACGCCCCAGGCGCTCCTTCAGATCCTGCATATCCTCCGCAAGACAGAGGATCGCCATGATCTCGCTTGCCACCGTAATGACAAAATGATCCTCCCGCACAAATCCGTCCGTCTTGTTTCCCAGACCCACCACAATATTCCGCAGCGCCCTGTCATTCATATCCTCGCAGCGTTTCCAGACAATCTGCCTGGTGTCGATCTGCAGCGCATTCCCCTGATGGATATGATTGTCAAGCAATGCCGCCAACAGGTTGTTTGCCGATGTGACGGCATGGAAATCCCCTGTGAAATGCAGGTTCAGATCCTCCATGGGAACCACCTGGGCATGCCCCCCTCCGGCGGCTCCGCCCTTGATGCCGAAACAGGGACCCAGGGACGGCTCCCTCAGGGCAATCACCGCTTTCTTCCCAAGCTTTCCAAATGCCTGCCCCAGGCCTACGCTGACGGTAGTCTTCCCCTCCCCCGCTGGAGTGGGATTGATCGCCGTCACCAGGATCAGTTTTCCGTCCGGCCTGCCCTTTAAGCCCTCCAGGTACTCTTCGGTCAGCTTCGCTTTATATTTTCCGTAAGACTCCAGGTCATCCTGGGTCATACCCAGCTGCCCCGCCACATTGACAATGGGCTCCAATACCGCCTCCTGTGCGATTTCAATATCTGACTTCATAAGGGATATCCTTTCCTGTTTTTAATCTGTGCTGATCTGTTATTTCTTCTCTTTTCCTTTTGTTCTCTTTTCCTTTTGTTCTTTTCTCTTTGCTATTTACTCATTTTTTGCCGTTAGCCTTTTGTTCTTCTGCTTCTTTCTGTTCTTTTCTCTTTACTATTTACCTTCTGCTCTTTTGGTTTTATGCTTTCTGCCCTTTTATATCTGTTCTTCGATCAGCTGCTCAAACTGCTCCGGGCTCATCAGTATCTTTCTGGGTTTTGTGCCTTCCTCTTCGCCCACTACGCCAAACTCACAGAGTTGATCCATGATTCTTGCCGCCCGGTTGAAACCGATCTTCAGGACACGCTGCAGCATGCCGATGGAAGCTTTATCCTTCTCAATGAGAAACCGCCCCGCCTTCTCAAACAGTTCGTCGATCTCGCTGCCGCCATCCGAGGCGCCGCCGTTCCCGGAGCCTGAACCCATGCTTTTGATCTTCTCTTCGACCTCTGGTGCATAGGTATTTCCCAGGGTCTGGTTTTTCAGGAAGTCCACCACATCCGATACTTCCTTGTCGGACACAAAGGCTCCCTGTACCCGGGCCGGCTTGCTGTAGCCCTGGGGATAGAAAAGCATGTCTCCCTTCCCCAAAAGCTTCTCCGCACCGTTCATATCCAGGATCGTCCTGGAATCCACGCCGCTGGAAACGGAAAATGCCACACGGCTGGGCATGTTTGCCTTGATCAGGCCGGTAATGACGTCCACACTGGGACGCTGGGTGGCAATGATCAGATGGATTCCCGCCGCCCTTGCCAGCTGCGCCAGACGGCAGACGGATTCCTCCACCTCCCCGGGACATACCATCATCAGGTCCGCCAACTCATCCACGATAATGACGATCTGCGGCATCTTTTTCGGCGCATCCTCCTGCCCGCCCTGCTGCATGGACTCGACTTTCTTATTATATCCTTTCAGGTCACGTACATTGTAATCCGCAAATTTGCGGTATCTGTCCTCCATCTCCGACACTCCCCAGTGGAGCGCCGCGGAAGCTTTTTTCGGATCCGTCACCACAGGGATCAGCAGATGGGGGATTCCGTTATATACGCTCAGTTCCACCACCTTGGGATCCACCATGATCAGTTTCACATCATCAGGGTGCGCCTTGTACAGGATACTCATGATCAGGGTATTGATGCACACCGACTTACCGGAACCGGTGGCGCCTGCAATCAGCATATGGGGCATCTTCGCGATATCCGTCACCACCACCTGCCCCGCAATATCCTTTCCCACCGCAAAAGCGATATTGGAGGGAAAATCCTTAAATTCCTTGTTCTCCAGCAGATCCCGGAGGGCAACCGGCATGGTCTCCTTATTGGGCACTTCAATGCCAATAGCTGCCTTTCCGGGGATGGGCGCTTCGATCCTGATATCCGTAGCCGCCAGGTTCAATTTAATATCATCTGACAGCCCCACGATCTTAGACACTTTGACGCCCTGTTCCGGCTGCAGTTCATACCGTGTGACGCTGGGACCCTGGCTGATATCCGTTATCATGACCTTCACACCAAAGGTACTTAAGGTCTGCTGAAGACGCATGGCTGTCTCCTTCAGTTCCCTCGTGGTATCCCCCGACACGGCAGCGCCCTTCTGTAATAAACTGATGGGAGGGAAGCAGTATTTCTTTGGTATCTGCTTTTCCGCCCGGTTGACTTCCCTCTGAATACCAGGCTCCACACTGCTTTCCTCCGGCGCAGGCCTTGCCGCCGGGCGCTGCCGCCCTGCGGAAGGTTCTTCCACGTCTTCCTTATGTATCCGGATGTCCTGATCCGGAAAACTTATTTCAGGAGAATCCGCTTCGGGAGAATCCATTTCAGGGACTTCCGTCCCCAGATCCTCCATCCATTCAGATTTCATATCTTCCGTGGTCGGTTCGAAGCCTGTGCCTGCATACAAAGTCCCACCCGATGTGAACCCGGTGTTTCCTGTCCTTGAGCCTGATACCACACCGGCCGCCATTGCCGGCATGCTTTCCGTTTCCGGCTCCCGATAAGGCTCCTGCTCCTCTTCCGGAAAAGCCTCCTCGTTCAGGCGAACCTGATGCATGGTCCTGATCTGTATTCTCTCAAAGTCAAATGCCGGGGCAGACACTGTCTCTGTCTCCATTTCCGGCTCTTCCGACACAGTCTCCACAGGGTACAGGTCGTCCCCCTGCTCCTCCGTATAGATGATCTCATGGACGTCTTCGCTGTGATGCTCCCCGGAGGGTCTGACAAGGGCTGTATCCATCATAACGCCGGAAACCTTCTTTTCCATGCGCAGGATCTTTTCATTTTCCTTCTCTTCGGCCTTTAAACGGCGCTCCTCTTCCCTTCTGGCACGTTCCTCTTCCCTCCTGACGCGCTGTTCCTCCTGCTCCTCACGGCGCCTGCGGTTCATCTCCCTGCGGCGCAGGGCATCCTCCCTGGACAGTTCCCTGACACGGCTTCCGCCCTTTTTCACACTGCTGAGCAGGGACTTCTCTGTCAGCAGGATCAGGCTGACCACAGAGCACAAAAGCACCACCAGTACCGTACCTATTGTCTCCAGATAATGCTGCAGCAGATAGCTGATACTGCCGGACAGCACGCCGCCGCCGGTCTTATTGTCGCGGCTGTTCTCATAGAGCGTCTTGATACTATAGGTCTCCAGGGTGCCCGCCCCTTTCGTCAGCAGGTCGCACAGCACACCCACCATAATACAGAGCACCACTCCGGAAACCAGCTTTCTTACCGCATTGGGATTCCCCTCATTGGCAAACCAGAAAGATGCCGCAAAAAAAATCAGCAGGGGAAGCACATAGGTAATCAGCCCAAACAGACCAAAAAGCACTCCGCTGACAGCATTCCCCACAGGACCTACAATACCGAAATTACAGCAGAACAGCAGAACCATTACAACAAACAGGGCGATCAATCCAATCTCATGAAACAGCGCGCTGTCCTGCGCCTCCTGGATCTCCTCCTGCTTCCTTTTTCTGGAAGCCGTTCCCGCCGCCCTTTTACCTGCACTTTTATTTGAAGATGATGATCTCTTAGAAGAAGCCATCTCATCCAACCTCACTTCTCATAGTCTCATAAACATACTGTTGAAATTATAACATTTTTATGTGTACTTGTCACCATGGTTTTTTCTCTCGCTTTCTCTCTCCATTCTTTAACACGCTCTAAGTCTTTATCCGCCAGATTCCTCTATATAATTATCAATCGGATAAAACCACATTTATCCCTGCAGGATGTGCCATTGTATTTCCAGCCGTTATAAAAGGCACTGACGGATGTTTCCGCCAATGCCTCTCATACCACATACTTTGGTTTATTGTGCCGATCCAATAACATTATATTTTATCCGTCCATCCCTCCTTAATCATCTTCCAGACCATCCTGGGCGTCTTTTAAAAGTTCATCAATAATCCTTTTAGCTTCTTCTGCATTTCCCGCGTCAAAAATTTTCAAGCAAGATAATAAAATCTAAATCAATTCATGCAGCTTCGCAATGGCCTTATCGATTCCTCCCACCTCGTCAATGATCCCGTACTTTACAGCGTCCTCCCCCACCAGGATCGTTCCCACATCCTTGGTCAGGATCCCGGTCTCTGTCATCAGTTCCTCATAGACCTGCTTATTTGCCCTGCAATGATTGCAGACAAAGCTTGTGATCCGGTCCTGGATCAGCTTGAAATATTCGAAGGTCTGGGGAACGCCGATCACAGTCCCGTTCATCCGCACCGGATGGATCACCATGGTTCCTGTGGGGACAATATAAGAATAATCCGTGCTGACTGCGATGGGCACACCGATAGAGTGGCTTCCGCCAAGTACCAGGGATACCGTGGGCTTGCTCAGGGAGGCGATCATTTCCGCGATGGCCAGTCCGGCCTCCACGTCTCCACCCATGGTGTTCAGAAGGACTAAAACCCCGTGAATATCCTTACTGTCCTCTATCGCCGCCAGGCTGGGCAGGATATGTTCATATTTTGTGGTTTTGGAATTGTTGGAAAGATTCTCATGCCCCTCTATCTCCCCGATAATGGAAATCAGATGGATATCCTCCATCTTGCCGTTTTCGTTTAATTCCGCCTGACCTGTTTTTTCAATCCGCTCGTCCTTCTTTTCCTCTATCTCCAGCTTTTCTTTTTTCTTTTCCTCTGACATAGCCCGTTCCTTTCCTGATTATCACAAGCAGGCAATTGCAAAAGTCCGAATTAGCGTGACGCCTTTGTTCCATCCGAACAAAAACGAAGCGAAGGTCGTTTTGGAATCGTTTCCTATTTTGTGCGAATTACTGAAAGACTGTTTGTCAAATGCGCTTTTCGCAATTACCTATTATCACAAGACGGGTCTGCAAATGATGAAAAGCAAAAAAGAGAACAGCCCGCCCTGACTGCTCTCTTATAATTCCCGATTTTTGATACATCATTCAAAATACAGGCTTTTAATGGTCAAAATCATCATCGTCCGCCACATATACATCATAACCGCCAAGTTCTTTGTCGGAATCCAGCCTGTAGTCCATCACGCGCTTCTCATGTTTTTTGGGCAGAGGCAGCGGATTCTCCAGGAACTCGACCCTGCGTTCCTTCCCCGGCTGTTCTTCCGCCTCTACACCTTGTCCTTCGATCCTTGTTTCTTTCTCCATGTTTTCTCCTGTCTCCATACTCCCTGCTTCGGGCATTTCTCCTGTCGCCATGTATTCCTTTTCAGGTGTTATCCCTGTCTCCGGGCTTTCTTTTTCGGGTATTTTCCCCGCCTTCAGGCTTTCCTTTTCAGGCATTTTCCCTGTCTCCATGTTTTCCTTTTTGGGTGTTATCCCTGTCTCCGGGCTTCCTTTTTCGGGTATTTTCCCTGTCTCCATGTTTTCCTTTTTGGGCATTTCCCCCGTCTCCCCGCTCTTTCCCTTCATCACTTCCGTCCTTCCGGTCCCTGCTATCGCTATGATTTCCAGGTCATCTGTCTCGTCATTACCGACCGCTGTTTCCTTCCCTTTCCTTTTGCCCGATCCCTTCTCCGCAGGGTAGACCGCCATACTCTCCTGGATTCCCAGCCCCGCCAATATGGTACTGAAAAGGAAAATATAACCGAACCCGTTCATCTCCTCCGCAAACACCCCGGATAATTGCAAGAGAACAGCCATACCGAGACAGAAGATCCACACGGTGAACCTTTCCACGCCTCTGCCACACCAGAAACCGAAAACGCCCCATGTCATAAAACAGAGTATCAGGGCGATCATCCACATCACATCAAATCCGGAAATTTTAATGAAAAGCTGTAGATCACCCCACCGGTATAGCTCTATCCATGCCCCGATGATCTCCGAGACCGGCTTGCCGCTGCCAGCCACATCCGCCAGAATGCATCCAAAGGCTCCCATCAGAACTCCTGCCAGACTGCCCAAAAATCCCTGGAGAATCTTGCGTCCGGCCCCCTGTCTCCTCATAACAATGACGCCGAATATCAAAGGCAGCAGCAAAAAACCCGCCACATCCAGATAACACAGGACAGCAGACATTACACCTGCCACCAGCCAGAATCCCCATTTGGGGACAAAACGCACGCCCTGGGAAATAAAGTACAATACAAGTGAGAAAAGGAGCAGATACAGCATTTCCGGAGAAAGTACCAGCGATTTTTTCACCATATAAGGGGAAAGCATGAAAAAAGATACCATCACGACAGCGGGAATCCTGCCCGCCATTTTACGGACCGCCATGTGAAGCAGCAGCACACCGGACAACTGCAGCGCGACCTGCAGCCAGACTGCCACCGCCGCTTTATTTCCAAGCAGAATAAAACACAGACGCAGCAGACAGACATACAGATATACAGCTCCATGAACGAACTGGGGAATCCCCTGCCCGTCCGCGGAAAGAAACGCCAGTTCCAGATAAACCGGTTCCTCCGCCTGTGCCAGTCCTTCCGGCCGCAATTGCGCCACCCGAAGAAAGATCCCAGCCGCAAACAGAGCAAGGACCAGAAGCTTCTCCAGCCATGCCAGATCCTTACCCGCTCTCCCCGCGCCCACATTCAGCTTCACCGCCATCTGATGAAGGCCGAATACCAGGGCTCCGGTAAGCGCCAGGTATGCTGCCGGTATTGCAAATTCAAAGTATTGAGCCATCCCGAGGGAATCACAGACTGCCCTGCAGGTAAATACCATGGCGGCTCCCACCATAAACAGGTAGGCCGCCCACATCAGACAGCTGACCGCGTTCTTCTTCCAAATCATCCGTAGTTTAATCCTCTGTATTCAGACCATTGTCACACGACCTTCTCAATATTATAGCGCGGCCGCTGTTTCACCTCTATATAAATCTTTCCGATATACTGCCCTACCAGGCCGATGGCCAGAAGCTGCAGACCGCCCAGGAACCAGATGGACAAAATCATGGATGTCCAGCCCTGCACCACATGGCCGGTAAAGTAGGATACAAAAGCATAAATGGCAGCCAGGACAGCGGCAAAGATAATGATCAGACCCATTCCCAGGATCAGGCTGATGGGCTTGACGCTGAAAGAAGAGATCCCGTTAAAAGCAAGCGCCATCATCTTCTTAAACGGATACTTGGACTCTCCCGCCACACGTTCCTTGCGGTCATAGTAGACACTGTCCGTCTGATAGCCGATGAGGGGCATCATGCCGCGGAGAAACAGGTTGGTCTCCTTATACTTGGAAAATTCCTCCACCGCGCGCTTGGACATCAGACGGAAATCCGCATGATTATACACCGTCTTGACACCCATGAGGCTCATGAGCCTGTAAAAAGCCTGTGCCGTGGTCCTCTTAAAGAAGGTGTCCGTCCTGCGCTCCCTCCTGACGCCGTACACAATGTCATTTCCGGCGTGGAACTTATCGATCATCTCCTCGATGACCGCCACGTCGTCCTGAAGATCCGCGTCTATGGAGATGGTCACATCACTCATGTCCTTCGCCGTGATCAGCCCGGCTGTCAGGGCGAACTGGTGCCCCACATTACCCGCCAGCTTCACGCCGTGCACCCTGGCAGGATACATACTGTGCTCTTCCTCGATCAGTTCCCATGTGCGGTCCCTGCTTCCGTCGTTGACAAACAGGATAAAACTGTCTTCCGCGATCTTTCCCTTCTGAACCAGATCAGCCAGCACCTCCCTCAGTGCCTTGGAAGCGATCTTCAGAACCTCCTCCTCATTATAACAGGGCACAACAATAGCCAGTTTGTCCATACATACCTTCCTTTCATACAATCCCCCCGCCGTACAGTATCACACCTTCAGCTATGCCTGCACGCGATCATTCATCCCAGTTATGGTACACTGCCTGGACATCGTCATCCTCCTCCAGCATATCCAGGGTTCTTTGGAGATTCTTGATCGCCGTCTCATCGGTCAGCGTCACATAATTCTGGGGAATCATGGTCACTTCCGCACTCAGCATGGGAATTCCCGCGTCCTCCAGCGCCTTGCGCACCTCCTCAAAACCGTCGGGATCCGTCAGCACTTCAAAGCTGTCCTCTTCCTCGTTGAAGTCCTCCGCACCCGCATCCAGCGCCGTCATCATCAGGTCATCCGCCTCCAGGTCACACTCTTCCCTGTCAATGATGATCTGCCCCTTCTTATCGAACATGAAAGACACACAGCCGGGAGTGCCGATATTGCCCTGTCCCTTGGTAAACGCGCTCCTCACATTGGCTGCGGTACGGTTCTTATTGTCTGTCAGCGTATCCACAATGATAGCGATGCCGCTGGGACCGTATCCCTCATACGTCATATACTCATAGTTGACATTGCCCACGTCGCCGGCTGCCTTCTTGATTCCTCTCTCAATGGTATCATTGGGCATATTGTTCGCCTTTGCCTTGGCGATCACGGTCGCCAGCTTGAAGTTATTGTTGGGATCAGGGCCGCCCTCCTTTACTGCAACCGCGATCTCCCTGCCGATGATGGTAAATATCTTACCCTTTGCGGCATCGTTTTTTTCCTTCTTATGCTTGATATTTGCAAATTTTGAATGTCCTGACATGGTAAATACTCCTTTCACTTTGTTTCTTCCGACGTTTCCTTCGGCATTTCATTGTTATGAGTCACCAGCACACTGTTGATCATCTTGTTTTCCACTGACAAGATCTTAAAATTATATCCCTTGTAATCCACATCAAACTGCTCGTCCGGCTCCGGGATCCTGTCCATCCTGGAGATCAGGAAGCCGTTAATGGTCTCAAATTCCTCCTCCTCGAAGGAGATGCCGAAGCGCTCCTCCAGCTCCTCCAGGGGCGTCTTTCCATCTATTACATACTCGTCGTTTCCCTTATCCTCGATGTACTCCTTGTCCTCGTCATATTCATCCAGGATATTGCCCACGATTTCTTCCAGGATATCCTCCATGGCAAGAAGCCCGTCAGTCTGCCCGTATTCATCCACCACAATGACCATTTGCAGCTTGTCTGCCTGCATCTCCCGGAACAACTCATTGATATTCTTTGTCTGGGGCACAAAATAGGGCTCCCGCATCAGTCCCTCCAGCTCCCGCAGGGGACAGTTCAGTTTCTCCCCGTCCGCGTGGAAACGCATGGCGTCCTTCAGATGCAGGATTCCAATGATATGGTCGATGTTCTCCTCAAAGACAGGATAACGGCTGTTTTTCCCCTCCAGCATGAAGTTTATGGCGTCGCTGAGCACCGTATCCGCATCGATGGCAACCACATTTTTCCTGTGTGTCATGATGTCCTGCGCTTCCTTGTCGCCCAGCTCGAAGATATTGGTGATCATCTCCGCCTCGCTTGCCTGGATCACACCCTGCTCATGACCCTCGTTGACCATGTTGATGATTTCTTCTTCGGTGACGTCCGTCTCCCCCGACTTATCCCGGATACCGAACAGCCGCAGGATAACACCTGTGGTCACCGTGACAAGCCCCGTAAAAGGAGACAGTATCCTGGTCACGAAGAACACCGGGGTAATACAGGCATATGCCCAGCGCTCCGGGACTCTCGCCGCCACCTTCTTGGGCAGCAGCACCCCCAGAGTCAACACTATGTATAACAGCAGCAATGTGGACAGGACTGCCGCCAGGACCAGGATCGCTCTCGCAGGCACCCAGTCAAGCTTTAACTGCCGCTCCGTCAGGGAGGACAGCCATCGGGACATGTATCCAAGCATGGTGCTCAAATGTACCGCTCCCAGGATCACATTGATCAGGGTGGTGATCAGCTGCACCGTGTTGACATACTCTGTGGGATTCCCGATGATCTTTTCCAGCCGGAGGGATCTCTTATCCTTATCCTCCTGCGCCCGCCTTTCTATCTCCTTGGTGTTCAGCGCCGTGATCGCCGCGCCGAACCCGTAAAAAAACATGTCTACAAACAGTAATACAAAAAATATGATAATACTGGCCGTAGGTCCGTCGTCATCCATAAGTCTGTTCCTCTTTCTTCCTTCCTTTGTTTTTTTATAACATTCCTAAATATACCATTTTGATCTCTTTTCGTCAAGAACCGCATTGATAACACTTATGTATCAAATAACAGTTCATCCCACGCCATTCACAAGGAGGCGGGCACGCCCCTCCTGGCCGCACCTGCGGTGCTTTCCGCTGCTTTGCAGCTGCCTTTGCCCATAAAATGGCGTTCCCTCAGCCGATATAATCAGCCGAAAATTCGTGCGGACACGCTTTTCGTCTGCTCACATCGGCTGGCTGAACTGTTCCTGTATCAAGCTCCAGACTGATCATCAGGGCTCTGTCCACTTTTCTCATGATATCGCCGTCCAGATGGCATACTTTATCCTTCAGCCGCTTCTTGTCTATGGTGCGGAGCTGCTCCAGCAGAACTACGGAATCCTTATCCATATCGTAAAGGGACGCGTTCAGTTCTATGTGGGTGGGCAGCTTCGCCTTATTCATCTTTGAAGTAATGGCGGCGCAGATAATCGTCGGGCTGTGCTTGTTCCCCACATCGTTCTGCACGATCAGGACCGGTCTGATCCCGCCCTGTTCAGACCCCACCACAGGCCTTAAATCCGCGTAATATACATCTCCTCTTCTCATACTGCCTCCATGTACGTTTTTCATCTATGTATGGTAGTATAGACACTTTCAGGGAGGCTATTCAGACGATTCATCGCTCAAGCTATATAATTCCCCTGCCTTCCGGTAAATTCTGGGAATCCGTTTCCCAAGGTCACAGACCAGTTCATAATGAAATCTTCCCGACAGTTCCCCCAGCCGTTCCGCGCTGATCCGTTCCCCGCCGTCGGCGCCCAGAAGCGCCACCCTGTCGCCTTCTGCCGCCTCGGGAATATGGCTTACATCCACCATGAACTGATCCATACAGATCCTTCCCAGAACGGGCGCCTTCTTCCCGTGAAGCAGCACATATCCCTTATTCGAAAGACTTCTGGGATAGCCGTCCCCATATCCCACGGGCACTGTGGCGATGCGCATATCCTCCCTGGCGGTAAACGTGCCGCCATAGCTTACGGACTGCCCTTTGCGGAGCGTCTTCACGCAGACCAGATGGCTGTACAGCGACAGCGCAGGCTGCAGAGACACCGCTTCCCTGCTGACCTCCTCCGAGGGATACAATCCATATAAGGCAATCCCGGCCCTTACCGCATCCATATTTGCCTGGGGCAGTTCCAGGATCCCCGCGCTGTTGGAGCAATGCTTTACCGGAATGGTCAGCCCAAGCTTCTCTTTTATCATATGGATGAATCCCTGAAATGTTTCCAGCTGTCTCAGGGCGTCAGCCTTATCGCGCTCGTCCGCCCTGGCAAAGTGGGTGAAGATACCCTCGATCTCAATTCCCGCCTGCTCCATCAGGGCTTCCACAAAGCGAAGCCCCTCCCCGTCCGGCGCCACGCCGATACGATTCATCCCCGTATCCACCTTCACATGTACCCTCACCGGCTTTCCCGTCCGCTCCGCCGCTTCCCCCAGCAGGGGAACGGTATCCATGCGGAATACTGCCGGCCTCAGTTCCTCCTCCGCCAGCTGTCCATAGCAATAGGGAAATGTGTAACCCAGGATCAGGAGGGGCTTCCTGATACCTGCCTTCCGCAGTATGTGCGCCTCCTCATAAGATGCCACCGCAAAGCCGGACACAAAGTCCAGCGGCTCCAGTGTTTCCGCGATAGGCACGCTGCCATGGCCGTAGCCGTCTGTCTTGATGACGGCGATCATCTTCGTCCCCGCGGCGATCCTCCGCTTCATATTCTGCATGTTTGCAGCGATGGCGTCCAGGTCTACTTCCGCATATCCCCTCTGATAACGCTCTAAGGTTTCTTCCCGTTTCATCATGGTATTTTCCTCGATTCCAGTTCCGTCTTTATTCCAGTTCCGTTTCTACACTTCAATGCCACTTGTGCTGAAAGAAATTTCATCTGCACAGACCGCAGCTGTAAATTTCTTTCGGGCATTTCCGTTTCGAAACTGGTTGATATTCCAGTTCCGCCAATGCCTCCGCGATGTCCCCCGCCATACAGCCCCGCCGGCCTTTCCGGGCCGCGGCCGCATCGCCAGCCCTCCCGTGTAGATAGACCGCCAGCGCCGCCGCCGTGAAAGCATCCTCCACCTGGGTCAGCAGTGCACCCGTGACCCCTGACAGCACATCTCCGCTCCCTGCCGTAGCCATGCCGCTGTTTCCGCAGAGATTACAATATGCGGAGCCGCTTTCCCTGCACACAAAAGTCCTGGCATCCTTTGCCGCAACGATCACATGGAACCGTTTCGCCAGTTCCGTCCCGTATGTGATCAGGGAACGTTTCAGTTCCTGCACAGGCACACCTGTCAGGCGGGAGAGCTCTCCCACATGGGGCGTCAGCACCACTTTCCGGCCCTTCCTTCCCTGTTCCTCCAGAAGCTGCTGCAGTTCGATGCTTTCCGCAAGCAGGTTCAGGCCGTCCGCGTCAATGACCAGGGGCTTATCCCCGTACTTTAAGACCTGGCAGAGATTGCTGGCCGCAGACTGACTTCTCCCGATCCCCGGGCCGATCACCACCGCATCCGCCCATTCCAGACCCTCTGCCAGCTCCCACTGGGTTCCGAACAGCACCTCCGGAACCGCCGTCTGGAGGATCGGCCTGTTTTCCTCCGGCGTAATGACCTTTACCATGCCCGCACCTGTGCGGTACGCGGCCTTTGCCGCCAGGACGGCGGCGCCTGCCATGTTGACGCTGCCCGCCGCCAGCAGTATTTTCCCGAAAGTGCCCTTGTTGCCGTCCTCAGCCCTGTCCGGCAGCAGCGCCTCCGGCTCCCCGGCAAAGGTAAAGGTTTCCGGCTCCCTGCCGAAGAAGCTCTTCTCCGTGATCCCGATGTCCGCCAGGGCCACCTCTCCCGCCCACCGACAGCCCGGATACAGGCAAAGCCCTCTCTTCAGGAAGCCAAAGGTAACCGTGGCATCCGCCTTCACGGCAGTTCCCCAGATGCTTCCGGTATCGGAGTCGATGCCGCTGGGGATATCCAGGGCCAGCTTGAATCCCTGGCGGCTTTGAAATTCCGTGACCGCCCGGGCATACTCTCCCGTGATTTCCCTGGTGAGTCCTACCCCGAATAAAGCATCCACCATAATAGTATATTCCGTTCTCCCGGGAATGCTACTGAAATCCACCGGAAAGCTTTCCAAAATGTGCCTCTGTGCCGTCCACTGCCCGGATGCCTTCTCCGGATCCCCCACACACCAGACCTCCACCTGCCAGCCCTTTTCCGCCAACAGCCGTGCCAGGGCAAGGCCGTCTCCTCCGTTATTTCCCATACCGGCAAGGATCAGCGCGTTCCCCTTCTCCCAGCGCTTCAAAATATAGTCCCGTGCGGCCAGGGCTGCACGCTCCATAAGCACCATGCCCGGAATCCCGATCCTGTCTATGGTGTTACTGTCATACTCCTTCATCTCCCCCGCCGTAACAAGATAACGAACCTTTCTGTCCATTCCGATACCATACCTTTCTGTCATTTCTCCACGCATCTTCCGTCAACGCCTTCGCGGCATTCGCAAGCCATAATCCATGGCTTCAATATACATGCAGGCAAGTCTGCCTGGTTCATTCCCGCAGGAATCAAAACGACTGCCCTTTTCCTGGGGGCAGTCCTGCGCGTGTTCTTTATTCCGTCTTCTTTTCCTTCTCTTTCGGTTCCTGCTTCTCCGCAGCGCCGGCCTTCGGCATCACGGGATGCTGCTCCCCGGGGTCATACTCCAGGTCGAACATATCCATGACGTCCGCCCCGAAAAGGTCATTCATATAAGAATACATGGCATGGTTCTTCTGTTCCATCTCCTGTTTCCTGATCAGGCGCTTTTTCAATTCAATGCGGATCTTCGTCACCCATCGGGCGATCTCCTGAATCTGCTCCGTGTTCTCCTGCATATCCGCATAACAGAATTCCATGGTTGCCAGCATGAGCTGGATATTCAGCTGGTCGATCTGCTTCGGAAGATCCAGCAGCTCATCCTCGTATTCCTCCAGCTTCTCATTGCTCTCCTCTATTTTCTGTTTATGCTGCTCAATCTTTTTGGTCTGGGCACCGGTGGGATGGTCCCCTGCCGCATCCACCATGGTAACAATCTCGCCCATAAGCTTTTTCTTCAGCTTTTTGAGTTCCTTTTTCTCAGTGTTCAGCTTGCCCTGACGTTTCAGAAGCGCATTCATCTGATCCTCGATATCCCTGACCGCTTTCCGCTCTTCCTCGTCCAGCAGACGATACCACTTGTTGTCCAGCGTCAGTATCGGTATGTTTTTCCCCTGAAGCGCCGCCGTAAAAAGCTCTCTTTTTTCTTTATCAACACTACGCTTCATAGACACCTCCTGCTATGCCTCTCCGTTCTCTTTCATGTAACGGCTGATATTATAGGAAAGCTTCATCAGGCTGTCAGACAGATGGACATTCTCCACCTGGATCCCCTCCGGTACATTCAGGTCGACATGGGCGAAATTCCAGATGGCACGGATGCCATTCTTCACTAATTTCTCCGCCACTTCCACAGCGCCTGTCTTGGGAATGGTCAGCACGGCGATATCAATGTCATTGTCCCTCACAAACTGTTCCAGCTGTTCCATGGGCATGACCTTGACGCCCCTGATCTCCCTGCCGGCCAACTGGGGATCGATATCGAATACCCCTTTAAAAATGAAGCCCCTTCTCTCAAAATTCAGATAATTTCCCAGCGCCTGTCCCAGGTTTCCCGCGCCCACAATGATAAAATTATGTTTGCGGTTCAGTCCCAGTATTTTCCCTATCTCGTGGTATAAGTACTCCACATTATATCCGTATCCCTGCTGTCCAAAGCCCCCGAAGTTATTAAAATCCTGCCGGATCTGGGATGCCGTCACTTTCATCAGTCCACTCAGGTCCTGGGACGATATCCTCTCAATTCCCTGATCCTTCAATTCTCCAAGATATCGGAAGTATCTGGGCAGACGGCCGATAACCGCCTGTGATATTTCTTTCTCTTCCAAGGGTATTACCTCCAAAATTGTAACAAGCAGGCTGTTATGCCTGCAAAGTAAATTAAGAAATTTATCAATGTAATGATAACACCGTGTTAAAAGTTTGTCAATGAATTGACAGGAGATTTTAAATAAAGTACACTATTTGTGCAACAGTTCAGCCATGCATCAATTTACAAATTGCGCGTGGGTGCCTGCACACAAAGCGCGATATGTATACTGCATAACGCTGAATATTGCCTAATATAATCGTGCGATTGAACCGGTCAGCGTTATGCAGTCTGGTTTCACGGCAGATGAAATCGTTAAGCAGTGTAAATTGCTGCATGAGAGGGCTGAACTGCTACTTATTTGTTGTAGTTTTTAGGAAACAAGAGGAAAAGAAATATGATACTTTCATGCCAGAATATCTGTAAAGCCTTCAGCGAAAAAAAGGTGCTGGAGCATATCAGCTTCCATATCGAAGATTATGAAAAAGCGGCGATCGTCGGGATCAACGGCGCGGGGAAAACCACCCTCCTGCGCATCATCATGGGTGAAATGCAGGCTGATGAAGGCTCTGTCACCCTCTCCAGGGACAGAACCATGGGCTACCTGGCGCAGAATGACGCCGTGGACACCGCCAATACCATCTATGGCGAACTGCTCAGCGTAAAACAGGATCTGGTAGACCTGGAAGAACAGATCAGGGCCTGCGAGCTTTCCATGCAGTCTGCGGAGGGCGCAGCGCTGGAGGCGCTGATGAAAAAGTATGCCAATCTCACCCACGCCTTTGAAACGGGGGACGGCTATGCCTATCGGAGCGAGCTTGTGGGTGTGTTGAAGGGGCTGGGCTTTACGGAGGACGAATTTACCAAATCCGTCGCCACCCTCTCCGGCGGACAGAAGACGCGGGTGGCCCTGGGAAAACTGTTGCTGCAAAAGCCTGACCTCATCATACTGGACGAGCCTACCAACCATCTGGACATGAACTCCATCGCCTGGCTGGAATCCTATCTGATGAATTATAAGGGCGCTGTGGTCATTGTTTCCCATGACCGCTATTTTCTGGACAGGATCGCCGGTAAGATCATTGAGATCGACCAGACCAGGGCAACCGTATTTACAGGCAATTATTCCGATTATGCCGTGAAAAAGGAGCAGCTTCGTGCCGCTGCCATGAGCGCCTACCTGAACCAGCAGAGGGAGATCCGGCATCAGGAGGAGGTCATTGAAAAGCTGAAATCCTTCAACCGGGAAAAATCAATCCGGCGGGCGGAAAGCCGCGAGAAAATGCTGGATAAGATGGAAGTCATCGAAAAGCCCACGGAAGTACGGGCTGATATGCGTCTGAAGCTCACTCCCAGGATCTGCAGCGGCAACGACGTCCTCACAGTGGAAAACTTAAGTAAATCCTTTGGCTCCCAGCTGCTGTTCCGGGATGTGAATTTCGAGATCAAGCGGGGGGAGCACGTGGCTGTCATCGGCGACAACGGCACCGGCAAGACCACTCTGCTCAAAATATTGAACCGCCTTGTTCCTGCGGACAGCGGCGTTTTCCGCCTGGGCACCAAGGTGGAGATCGGTTATTACGACCAGGAGCATCATGTGCTCCACGGCGAGAAGACGCTTTTTGAGGAAATATCCGATGACTACCCCACCCTCACCAACACGGAAATCCGCAACACCCTGGCTGCATTCCTCTATACCGGTGATGATGTATTCAAAAGAATAGACGATCTCAGCGGCGGGGAGCGGGGGCGCGTGTCCCTGGCAAAGCTGATGCTCAGCAACGCCAATTTCCTGATCCTGGACGAACCTACCAACCATCTGGATATCCTGTCAAAGGAGATCCTGGAGGACGCCCTGAACAGCTATGAGGGCACGGTGCTGTATGTGTCCCATGACCGTTACTTTATCAACAGGACCGCGCACCGCATCCTGGATCTTGCGGCCCATACTTTTGTCAATTATATCGGGAACTATGACTACTATCTGGAGAAGCACGACACCGTTATGGCTTCCGTGGAATCTGTTTCCTCCGCGGATCCCGCGGCTGCCGCCCCTTCCGCACAGGCCGAATCCGGGGTAAAGCAGGACTGGAAGGCACAGAAGGAGGAGCAGGCCCGGATCCGCAAGAGGGAAAATGACCTGAGAAAGTGCGAGGAAAAGATCGCCGCCCTGGAAGCCCGCAATGCAGAACTGGAGAAAGAAATGTCCGATCCCATCGTAGCCACCCAGTCTGTAAGACTTCAGGAACTGGCCGCAGAGCAGGGGCGGAACAATGAAGAATTAGAAAAACTGTATGATGAGTGGGAGGTTCTGGCAGGATAAGACAAAGCCCGGCGGATGCGCACGGATTTGTAATCGAACAAAGTTCGATTTGGTGGATGGTGCTTTGCAACGCAGAATTTCAAGGCCAACAAGTTGGCTTGCGGGAAACGCTTTAATCAGCGTTTCCCTAAAACAGATTCTACAGCAGTCCCAACTCTATCAAATGCTATCCAGTGTCTCCCTGATCGCCTTAATGAAGTCAAGGCTGTTTAAGATCACAGGGTTCTCGCAGGTGGAGATCAGGGAAAGGCTCTTCGTCATCTTCCCGTCTTCCACCGTCCTGATGCAGGCTTTTTCCAGCTTATCCGCGAAAGCCTGGAGTTCTTTGTTGTTGTCCAGTTCCCCCCTCTTTCTCAGGGCGCCGGTCCAGGCGAAGATGGTGGCAATGGAATTGGTGGAGGTCTCCTCCCCCTTCAGGTGCTTATAGTAATGGCGCTGTACCGTACCGTGAGCCGCCTCATATTCATACACGCCGCTGGGAGATACCAGCACGGAAGTCATCATGGACAGATCGCCGTAGGCGGTGGCTACCATGTCAGACATGACATCCCCGTCATAATTCTTGCAGGCCCAGATAAAGCCGCCTTCCGAGCGGATCACACGGGCTACGGCATCATCGATCAGGGTATAGAAATACTCAATGCCAAGTTCCTCGAATTTCGCCTTGAACTCCCTGTCATAAATGTCCTGGAAGATATCCTTGAATGTGTGGTCGTATTTTTTCGAGATCGTATCCTTCGTGGAGAACCACAGATCCTGCTTCGTGTCCACCGCATAGGAAAAGCACGCCCTGGCAAAGCTGGAAATGGACTGCTCCGTATTGTGGATCCCCTGCAGGATTCCCGCCCCGTCAAAGTCATGGATCAGTTCCCTTGTTTCCGTGCCGTCAGCCGCCGTGAAAACCAGTTCCGCCTTTCCGGCGCCGGGCACTTTGATCTCCGTATTTTTATAAACATCGCCGTAGGCATGACGGGCAATGGTAATGGGTTTCGTCCAGTTCTTCACATAAGGTACAATACCCTTCACCAGAATGGGTGCCCGGAAAACCGTACCGTCCAGGATGGCTCGGATGGTGCCGTTAGGGCTCTTCCACATCTCCTTCAGGTCATACTCTTTCATGCGGGCGCCGTTGGGTGTGATGGTGGCGCATTTTACGGCAACACCATATTTTAACGTGGCATTTGCGGAATCCACAGTGACCTGATCATCCGTGGCATTCCTGTGCTCCAGTCCCAGGTCATAGTACTCCGTCTTTAAGTCTATGTAGGGAAGCAGCAGTTCCTCCTTGATCATCTGCCACAGGATCCTTGTCATCTCGTCTCCGTCCATTTCCACAAGAGGGATGGTCATTTTAATTTTTTCCATTTGCATTCTCCTTTTCCGGTAATTCTATTCTGGATATTCTGTCACGGTTATTCTGAACTGGTTACTAATGTGTGATTACCGTATGCCTCATGCAGCCCGTTTTTCACCATGTTGTCGTAGGCGTTTATCATATGCTGATGAGCCAGGTTTTCCGCCAGATCTGCATCCCTGGCCTTGATCGCCTCCATGATCCGCTTGTGCTCTTCATTGGATTTCGGGCCTCTGTTGGCATTGGCAAGGGTCTTTTTCCTTACCCGCAGCACATATTGGTGGAAGTCCTTCAGCTGATGCTCCAGCATCTTACTGTCACAGGCCTCATAGAGGATGTCATGAAAACGGTTATCCAGCTCCGCAAGCTGTTCCAGATGGCCTTTCTTTGCATGAAATTCCGCCAGATACACGTTCTCCTCCATCTCGTCCATCTGTTCCGGGGTGATATGCTCCGTGGCCCATCTGGCACAGAGCCCCTCCAGCAGAGAACGGATCATATAGATGTCCTTCACATCCTTTTCCGTGATACCGGTCACATAGGCGCCCTTGTTGGGGATGATCTGAATCAGCCCCTCCAGTTCCAGCTGCCGGAACGCCTCCCTCACCGGGGTGCGGCTGACACCCAGTTCCTCGCCGATAGCCACTTCCTTGAGTTCCTCATGTTCCTCATATTTCCCGCTTAGGATGTCCTCTCTCAGCTTGTGGAACACCCGTCCGCGCAGGGAGTACTTGTCCGTTACCTCCTGCTTCACATCATAATTTCCCATTTTGCTTCCATGCCTCTCTCATGCAACATTTCTGCATCCATATTCTGAAACCCTGTCCGACAGTCCCACCGCAGGCAAAATGCATCCAAAGAACGCTACGGTAGAGTCTCTCAGCATTCGTCACGTTTTCACGGATATCATCATCCGGGACTTTTGCACATTGCCTACAGAGATCATTGCCGCCAAAGTTCAGGCCATTGCTGCTTCCTGGCCGATCACAATTCCTTTCTCCTCACAGATACGCTCCAGGCACGCGACGATCTCGTCATCCGTCAGCACGGTCACGCGCCCGCCTGCATACTCCTCATCCACCCACAGCTTGATCTCCTTTACAAGCTCGGAAGTCTTGTCGATCTGTTTCTCACCTTTCAGCTTGTAATAGGTATTGATCCAGTGTGCAATACCCGCCAGGCCGGAAGTATTGGAAATCGCGCAGAGCACAGGGCGGTTCAGGAATTTCTCCGTATCAAAGATATTGTAGATCTCCTCGTTTTTTAACAGCCCGTCGGCGTGTATGCCTGCTCTGGTCACATTGAAATTCTTTCCCACAAAAGGCGTGCGGGGCGGGATCTGATATCCGATCTCCCTCTCGTAGTACTCCGCCAGCTCCGTGATCACCGTGGTGTCCATTCCGTTCAGATTGCCCTTCAACTGGGCATACTCAAATACCATAGCCTCAAGAGGCGTATTGCCCGTCCTCTCGCCAATGCCGAACAGGGAGGTATTGATACCGGAACAGCCGTAGAGCCATGCCGTGGTGGAATTTGACACCGCCTTGTAAAAGTCATTGTGTCCATGCCACTCGATCAGTTCATGAGGCACCCCCGCATGGGTATGTATGGCATAGATAATGCCCTGTACGCTCCGGGGGATCACCGCGCCGGGATAGTTGACGCCGTATCCCATGGTATCGCAGGCACGGACCTTGATGGGAATCTGGTATTCCTCCATCAGCTTCATCAGTTCCAGGCAGAAAGGCACCACGTAACCGTAAATATCCGCCCTGGTGATATCCTCCAGATGGCACCGGGGACTGATCCCCTCCTCCAGGCACTCCCTGATCACACTCAGATAATGATCCATGGCCTGGCGCCTCGTCATCTTCAGTTTCAGGAAAATATGATAATCCGAACAGCTTACCAGAATACCTGTCTCTTTCATGCCGATCTCTTTCACCAGCTTGAAATCCTCCTTGCTGGCACGGATCCAACTGGTCACCTCCGGGAACTCATACCCCCGCTCCATACATTTATAGACTGCGTCGCGGTCCTTCTTACTGTACAGGAAAAACTCACTGGCACGGATCATGCCGTTTGGCCCTCCCAGCCTGTGCAGATAATCGAAGATAGTCACGATCTGATCCGTGGTGTAAGGCGCCCTTGATTGCTGCCCGTCCCGGAAGGTGGTATCAGTAATCCAGATATCCCTGGGCATATTGTGAGGCACGATCCTGTCATTAAAAGGAATCTTGGGAATCTCGGAGTACGGGAACATATTGCGGAAAACATTGGGCTTTTCCACATCATCCAATATATACATATGCTCCTCGATCTCCAGAAGATTATTCTTCTGGTTCATCGACACCGGACGATTCTGAAATGCTTCATTATCTCTCATGCGTTTTCCTCCTTGCAAAACAAGCCATAATGGTCGCGTACATGGAAAAACACATAATGCACGCCCCGTATTATTGTATACAATCATACGGGGCGTGTCAATGCATTTTTTCTGTTCCTGACTGCCACAATATAAAAAAGGTGTAACTCCCTTTCTGATTCAAGAGACATTACACCCTGGATCTTATCTTACAAAGATGATTGTTACTGTTTTATCTTATCCATTTCGGCAAGATCAACCCCCAGACTTGACAATGTAACTTTTAATTCAATATATCTGTCATACATCGAATTGTAAGTTTCCGGATTCGTATCTTTGATAGCTATCATCCAGTTTTGAAGCCTTGAAAATTCACTGACATAATCTTTTATGATTTCCGCAGCATTTGGCACACAATCACCCGCTTTCTACTATTATGATCCACCTGACTGTTACACCCTAAGTATAGCAAAACGGGTATAAACTGTAAAGTATTTTCAAAAGTCAACACGGAGTAAACGCTCCACATTCACCATCCCCCAGCCTTGCTGGTTCCAGGGCAGGTGAAGGTCCGTGGCGGTATACTGCAGTTTCTGTTTACATTCCGCATTGGTCATCTGTGGGAATTTCTGCAGGGCAAGTGCGGCGGCGCCGGACACGATTGGCGTCGCCATGGAGGTGCCGCTCTTTGCCACATAAGCGTTGCGGAACTTCCCACGAAGCCTGTAATAATGCACATTGCAGGATACAATATCTGTCCCCGGCGCCACCAGGTCCGGCTTGCGGAAAGCGGCGCCCTCCACGCCCCTGCCGGAGTAAGTCTCACATCTCCCGGGAGAATCCAGTGCATAGCTTCCGTCATGGCATCCCACTGTCACTGCCTTATTACTCCCTCCCACCGCAGAGATCGACCCTGGCTCAGGCCCCTTATTTCCGGCGGCACAGATCACCAGGACTCCGCTGTCCCATACTCTTTCTATCATCTCTCTCAGCTGTTTTTCCTTCCCTGCCTCATCCAGCGTTCCAATTCCCACGGAAATATTCAGGATCCTGATCCTGCACTGCTCCCTTATTCTTAAGACCCACTCCAATCCTTTCAGCATACTCTCTGTGGAGCCGTCTCCCTTCTCGTCCAGCACTTTACCTACCACAAGCCGGATTCCCGGCGCCACTCCCATATATTTCCCCTGGGACAGGGAACCGTTTCCACAGAGGATACCACATACATGGGTTCCATGTCCATTGTCATCATACATCTGGATTCTACGCCCTACAAAATCCTGGAACCGGATCAGCCTGCCCGCCAGATCGGGGTGCTGCCCGATACCGGTATCCAGCACAGCCGCTGTGATCCCGCTTCCGTCTTCCTCCCCCAGGGAAGAAATCTTTAATTGTTCCCGCACTCGCTGCATAATAATAAGCGCCCCGGCATATACTTATTACATTCTATGCCGAGACGTTTTCTTGGTTCCTTATTATTCCCGCGAGCAAACATTGCTCGTTGAGCAATGAGGAAACCATCCATGTTTACATGGATGGTTTACAAATGTTTTCCTCTAAGTTTTCTACAAGCGTTTACTGCGCTGGATCGTCCCCATCACGATCAACAGGATTCCCAGCGCCAGCGCCAGTCCGCTGGCAATCATCTTGGAAACAGTCCCCACACCGCCGCCCTTCACAGCAGGGCCTTCACTCTGGCTGGTCAGTTCCACACTGATCTCCTGCAATCCCTCCTGGGAATCGTCCATGCCTAAACCATAAATTCCAAAAGGCGACAAATGATTTGTCCGGAATCTCACCGATTCCACACCCTCCATCATCACCCGCTCCGCCGCCAGCAATTCCGGCTGACCGTTTCTGTCCAGGGTCAGTACCTGCAGCCTCTGGCCGCTTAAATGCTCCGGCAGGGGCAGGATCACCGTCAGGGTCTGTCGTCCCAGTTTTGTGATCGGTACTGCGCCGGAATCAAGCAAGGTCAGATCATAAGCAGCCATATTCTCCGGCAGAGAAGCCTTAAAAGACCTGACGCAGGCCTGCTCCAGGGCGGAAGTATCATCAATATGAGTCACCGCCAGGGTATAGCTTCTGGCCGCTCCCTCCAGTTCCGCATAAGCACCGTCCATACCGACCACCGTCACACCTGCTTCTCCCGGCTCGCCTGAAGGATTTCTGTAATCTTCATTGGAAAGACGCGTTGCCGTGGTTTCATAACTGTTGGGGATTTCAAATGCCTCCCCCGCAAAACTTACCTCCGCATTTCCAAACGCCCGGATTCCTACTTCCTGGACGGATTCCGGCAGCGTTATCTGCTGCAGGCCACAGCCTTCAAAGGCCCGGTCCTTGACCTGATATACCTTGCTCCCCAATGAAACCGCAGTCAGATTACCGCAGCCCTCGAAGGCGCCCTCTCCGATCACCGTCACGCTGTCCGGTACCATAACACTCTCCAGCTCCCCATGATCCCGGAAAGCGTCCGCCGCAATCACCCTGACGCCATCAGGAATCACCGCCTGGGAATCCGTCCCGCGGTATGCCACAAGGACACCTCCGCTGATCAGGTAATTCCCATCACTGCTCTCGTTACCTTCCACAGGCATTCCGCCGAGGAAATTCTCCAACCAGGGCGTATAGGAAAAAGCCTTCGGTTCCACCAACGTAATACTGGTCGGAAGAGATACCCTCTCCAGGCCGTCGCAGTGGTAAAAGGCACCATAAGAGATCTTCTTCACTCCAACCGGAACAGTAACGCCCGTTATAGAACTTCTGGCAAAGGAAAACTGTCCCAGTTCCTCAATCCCCAGCGGAATTGCCGCCTCACCCAGTTCTTTATTTCGATAATACGCCTGATCCGCAATGATCCGATTATCCACTATGGTGTACTTCGAAGTACTCCCTGCCGCCTGCATCAGGTCTCCCACAGGCACAAGGGTATCCGCCGATGACGGCAGACCTTCCATGCTGCTCATCACTGTTGGCAGTTTATTATCAATGAAAAATACCGCATGGTTGCCCACAATCTGCGTGCTTCCCAACACATTTCCGGGAACCGGCGTGGTGGAAGGCTCGCTGGGAACCGTATTATCAGGAACAGGTGTTACGGAATTTTCTCCATTATTATCCTCCTCGGGATATTCCGGCACATCCTGATATTCCGGCATTTCTTTCTGACGCTCATAAAATTCCTGTGCATATTTATCGGCCACAGATCCCGGCTCACAGTGGATTGTCAGCCTGTAGCAGCCGTCAAAGGCCGAGGCATCAATATCCGTGGTCTCCGACGCAATGCTGATATCCCTCAGGTTCACACAATCCGCAAAGGCTGAGGCACCGATGGAGCGGATATTGGAGGGAATGGTCATCTGCACCAGGCCGCTGCAGCCGGCAAAGGCAAAATTCTCCACCTCTGTCAGTCCCTTCCCCAACACCACCGTATCCAGATTGTCACAGCCCCAGAACGCATAGGCCTCAATCCTTTTGACAGAATTAGGAACGACCACCAGTTCCACCCTTGTATTGTCCTCAAAGGCGCCTTCACCGATGACCTCCACCGTGTCAGGGATCGAGACATTTGTCTCCGTTCCACGATATTTTACAAGTACGCCGCTCTCAATTTTAAAATCGGAAGCAGATGACGATGCCGCATCTGCCTCCGATACAGGGAGCTGCATAATGATCAGCGCTGCTATGATCAGCAGGATTCCGCTTAAACGTTTCCTTTTTCTCATACGCTTTCCCTTTTCAACTTTATGCTTTCGCTTCGCGCATTTCGTTTCGCTTTATGCTTTCACTTTACGCATTTCAATTCACTTTGTGCTTCCACTTAATGCATTTCGTTTCGCCTTGCGTTTTCACTTTGCGCATTTCATTTCGCTTTCGCTTTTACCTTCACCTTTTGCGGCTTTCTCTTATCCTTCTGCATGAACATTACGAAGGACAGACATGCCAGGCCTACTGACAGGAACCACTTGGGATGGATACCGTCCCCCGTCTTAGGCGTGGAATCGGCACTTCCCCCGGCGGACAAATTCGCAGTGTCCACATAAATCACATAAGGTGAAAAATGCTCTGCCCTGAAGGTGATACAGGAAACTCCCGAAATTGTGGTAAACTTGGCATTCAATTTATCCAGCCTGTCATTTACCACGCCCGCCACCTTGTTATTACCCGCGTAAGTGATCAGGGAATCAGGCAGCGGCAGCGTAATATCAACAGATAATCCCGTAGTATCCGTAATCTTATTCGTGCCCGTGGAATCATACAGTGAGATATCCATGGGGAAATACTTAATATTATCCAGGCTGCCATACTCAGCCATCAACGCCCTTACTGCCGCTTCTGATGCTTCGGCACTCTCCGTGATCTTGATCACGAAATTATCCGATGAACCGTTTACCGTAGCCGCCACCACTCCGGTGTTGGAAATACCGTTCTTATCAATGACTACCGTGGTACCTCCATTGGACACGGTGCCGGTATTATTGGGCCGTCTTCCCGAGTTAGCGCTGGAAGAAGTACCGCTTCCGTTGGAGCTTGATGATCTCGCCCTGTAGTGTGCCGTCACGGTAACATTTCCTTCCGGCATTGTGATCACCGTTGCGGAAAGTACCTTGCTGGCAATCGTCGTATTCTCCGGATCAATCGTCCAATGGCTGAACTCCTGGGTGGAGCTGGGATCATTCGCGATTACAATAGGCTGTGCCCCCGCCACATAACTGCCGGATCCGCTTCCGTTCTGTACCGTCAGCGTATAAAATTTCGAATTGCTGCCATTACCGCTTCCATTGCCGCTGGTGGTTCCACCCGGATTATTGGGGTTATTCGGGTTGTTCGGGTTGTTTGGATCATTCGGGTCGTTCGGGTTACCGGAATTACCACCACCCTGGATATACTGTGCATATACATCCAGATCCTTCGTCACATTCGTAGGGGAAGGAAGCCACTTTTCAAAAGTATAGCCCTCACGCACAGGATCCCTCGGAATAATGGCATCCTTTCCGTCATCCACTCTCTGGATAGAGAGCACCGTCTCATTCCAGTCAAGGAAACGGACTACATGCTGACCGGAAGTGGAATCAATCTTCTCATATGTCGCCATGATGGTCAGATCTTTCTGCACATTTTCAATTCTGCCATCCACGACTTTAGTGGGTTCCTCGATGGGGGTAATAAAATTCCAGCCGGTAAATATATAACCGTCGCGGGCAGGGTCACGGGGAAATTCTACGCTCTCACCTTTAGCAACCCTCACTTCCTTGAGTACTTTGTTGTCATGGTCAAGAAAGGTAACCGTCACCTTTTGGGTCTCAGGGTCAATGGGGTCATACATCGCCGTGGTCGTGGTTGGCTCTGTAATGCAGTCCACAGGAGGATTCCACCTTGAAAAAGTATAACCCTCTCTCTCTGGTATCTCAAAAGTAGGCACCGCCGCCTTTCCTTCTTCCACGTCCATGGTTCCCAGTATTTTACCATCCCACCCGAAGAATGTCACTTTATGGTAGATAGGCTCCAGATAATCCTTCCGTGTAATATTATTCTCTTTTGCAAAGATAGCAGCCACACTATCCTCCGGAGTATGAAATACTAATTTGCCCAGATCTGTCAGATCTTCGTAATCACCACCATCCACATTTCCAAAGGCCTCGTTGTGTATCACACTGACACTTCTGGGAATCGTAATCAGAGTAAGATAACTGTCCGTAAAAGCTCCCTTACTAATACTCTTGCAAGTGCCTGGCAGATCCACCCTGAACAAAGACTTGGTTCTCCTAAAAGCATTTTCCGGCACACTCTCGATCTGTGTCTGGCTGAGATCCACCGAACTTATGTCCGTATCCATAAACGCCTCGGGATAAATTGATTTCACTCCCGTAAGTTCTTCGGCTTCGATCATAGGAATACCCCGCTTGCACAGGTACTCTACAAGCACCTCCTTTTTTCCACTGGAACCCGATGCGTAAATAATGGAATCTTCACAGGTAAAATGCTCGCTTCCATTAAAATTCACAGCCGCCAGGCTGGTACATTTCGTAAAAGGACGAAGTCCCAATTCGCTGGTTGACTCGGAGACACTCACAGCAGACAGATTGTCGCATCCTTCAAAGGCATAATTGCCAATAGATTTCAGGGGACCGTTTAGCGTAACACCCGTAAGGGTATCACACTCCCTGAATGCACCTGCATTGATAGCCAGCAATCCGTTCGTTTCCAATGTCTTGTATGCTTTGGGAAGCCATACCCGATCCTGCTGCTCCTTGTATGCAAACAAGCCCATATAACCGGAAGTCCCATCGCCATCGCTGACAGAACCGGAATCACCACCAGCATTCGGATCCGCCACAAGATTGCCCGCAGAGTCCACTGTGGCAATGGATTCAATACCGTCCGGCAGCCTCAGCGCCAAGACTGCATTAATGATCTGCTTCTGGTAGTCAGTCAGGTTACTGCCCGCAGTATAATCGGTTACCGCACCGGTCATTGCATTTGCCAGTTCATCCGTCATATACGCATATTTATACCCGCCGTCAAGATCCTTCTGTATATATACCCCGTTCTTAAGGTCATTAAGGGTAGGATAATTAATCAGTTCATTTAGTCCCGTAGTTTCATTATACCTGACCTCCAGGTTGGTGGGCCACCCGCTGTTATAAGTAATATAAGTCCTGTACTGTGATCCCGTGTTAATATATTCGGAGGGCGTCATTGCATAAGTAAACGGACGGCTGGCAGAAGAAATCGTGCCAATAAAATTCAAATGAGAATCCTGACCCGCCTGGCCGGGACAAGTGCTCAAGTGGCCTGCAGTTATCTCCTGCGTATTGAACGCGCCTGCCCCAATGGTCTCCACGTTCTCCGCATTTGTGAAAATTACATTTTCCAGATGATGGCTGCCCCTGAATGCATTTTCCGCAATGTAAGTCACGGATGCAGGAATGGTAATCGTCTTTAAATTACACTTGTTCTGGAAAGTGCCGGAGTCTATGCCAACAATCCCTTTAGGTCCCACGACCTCCGGAAGTGTGACTGTCTCCATCTTGCCGCCATTTTCCATTTCACACTTTACGATCTTTCCCTCTTCGTTCACCCAATAAAGAATACCTTCTTCACCGACCTCTCCTACGATCAGTTCATAGACATCCATATTCAAGTCCGGGTCATGGAATTTATAGGCAATCCTATACTTAGTTGCAGTATCATGCAATGCAGCAGTCTTCGGGCCTTCCAAATAGAACGCCTTAAGAACAGTTTCCTTAAACTGCTCAAATCCAAAGCCATTTAAATCCCCTTCTTTCAGTGAGAAGCTAGGATTACCGTCCGTCCTGATATGGGACAGACTACTACATCCCTCAAACTGGCTGACATCTACCGACCCGCTGTAGGTTCCGGGGAACTCAAGGCTGCTGAGTGCCGTACAGCCCTTAAACACTTGCCTGCCCAATTCTGTCAGGCTTCCGGTATAGTCATACCCAGTACCGGCGCTCGAATTTCTGTAAACCATGTTGATCGTGGCAAGATTCCGGCATCCCTCAAAAGCATAGTCTCCTATTTTTTTAACGTTTGCAGGCAGGTCAATGGACTGCAGTGCGGTACAGTTGCGGAAGCAGTTGGAACCGATTACATCGACGCCGCAGCTCTTGTCAAATATCACTTCCGACAGACTGCCGCTGTCCGCAAAGGCATAATTCCCCACGCACTTCAAGCCATTTCCAAAAGTGATGCTGTGGATACCCGTATTCGCAAAGGCATAGTTGCCCACGCCCATAATATCTTTGCCCAAAACCAGCTTTGTAATATTGGTCTGATTGTAAAAGATACCCTGTTCCGGTTGTGTCACGTCACCGGCGATCTTCCACTCACCGGAAGATACCTCCTCGAGATACTGACTTCCGATATACGCAACCTTAGCCTTTGAAATGCGCTCCACGGTAGATACCTTATATTGTGCCGGCTGGTTGCCCGATACGGTAGGGCCGTCCGCTTCATACAGCACCGCGTCGTTCACCCATGTGGAACGGGTCTGATACAGGCAGGGATAATATTTATCCTCCGTCTTTTGAACAGGCTTGTTCGTAATGGGATCCAACTTCCAGCCTGTCTCCGGATCTACCTTATCCCCCAGCGCCGTATTGCCCTGCACATAAACCGGCTGATTGTTTGCATCAAACACCGGTTCCTTCCGCTGGTAATAAAGGAACTGGCCGTTCATGTTGACCGCCGCGCTTCCCGTATCGGTACCGGTCAAGTAATACTTCTTATACGCCTCCATGTTTTCCGGAATTCTCAGTTCACCACCTGCCAGGTTACCGATCTGTGTGTACCCCAGGATGACAGCCACTCGTGTATCAGCATTCTCCTGGCCTGACTCGGGGGATACATATGCGAACCGGAATGTAATGCCCTCTCCCTCCATGAAATAGGAATAAATGGTTGCATTCTCATCCACATGAGGTATCTTTCCCGACTGGAAGACATTTTCCTCTATACTTGTTCCTGTGCTGACCGCATCCCCGTCCGCCGCCTGCAGCCCCTCCGTGGGAATTGCCGCCACAGCAAGTGCCGATGCAAGGAACAACGCCCCTAACGTCTTCCTTATGGATCTCTTCAATCTTCTGTTTTTACCCTTTTTCTTAACAGCATTCGCCATCTTCTTTACTCCTTTGCGATTTTCTTCGCTACCACCACAAATCTGCCGTCCTTCTCCTGATAATCACAGGTGGAGAGCGTCAGCAGCTGGTCCCCATACTCGGCGGTCACGCCTGTATCATAATATGACATTTCTGCCATCTCCTGCATATAAGAATCAAATTCCTGTTCACTGTTGACGTCAATGAACTGGTAATACTTAAATGCAATCTCATCCTCGCTGTATACATGGGAGCGGAACACATACATCACCTGATAAGTTCCTCTCTCATATATAGTATCGAACTGGATATACGGATGTTCCTCATAGTACTTCTCACTGCTGTACCGGTCCAGGTAACCGAACATCTGACCGCTCTTCATATGGTGCCCATATAATATGTAATTGGTGCTGGGCTTCAATATGTCACAGTCCTTATCCATGAAGATCGACCCATTCCTATCATATTCCTGATTTAAGTTGTGGTCAAGATAATATTCGTTATCCACCGTCTGCATGACAGGATAATCTATATTTGTATCGTCAATTTTCAGCCATCCAATTAGCTTTTGGTTCTTATTTAATAAAATTTTAAATTCTTCCAGCACTTCCCTTGGCTCCTCCGGCGCATCATCCAGGGTGAACTGCGGTGTCGCCGCCGGTGCTGCAACGCTTGGTCCGGATGCCCTGGTGTCCCTCAGGCTGCTCAGCGACTCATAAGTGCTGCTGGTTCTGTAATTATAATAAGAATAAATGCCAAAATATCCAAGACATCCTGCCGCAGCCACACTACAGAGCGCTATGATCAGCTTCCTGCGCCTATCACGCTTCCGGAGTTCATCCAGGACCGCCTCACCGATCTCCTGCCCTTCCTGTCCCGGAGATGCCCCGCCGGCGGTTCCCCCGCCCCTGGCTCCTTTCCCGCTGTCCTGCCGTTTTCCCTGTCCCCGATGCTTTCCCGAGGTCTGCTTCTTTCCCGTTCCGGCAGCCTTAAGCCGTTCCTCTACTTCATCCCTGAAATCCTGTCCCAGAAGCGTCATGAACTTGTATTTTCCATTTTTCAGGTCAGTTCTCAGCTGTTCCAGCTGTGCCTTGTCCTGCAGATCCGTTTCCTTCCTGAGCTTATCGATGATCCCCTTATCATGAACCGCACGCGCATAGTCGCTCTGGGTACGAAACTGCCTGCCCTCCACTACATAAACCTTCTGCGCCATATCCCTTTTCCCATATATATTTATACTTCCCGTCATACCGCCAGGAGGATCCCCCTCCTCTTCGGGCAGCACAGACTATCATACCTTTTATTTTACTATATGTCGAAATTAATTCAAGTATTTTATCAACATATTGAGAATTTTTTTCGTAAATTTTTTTAAATAACGTTCGCTTTTTCCTGTAAATTCCAGCATACTTCTCTTTCCTGTGCCGATGGATCAGAAAAGTCATGTTCCAATCAGTTCTTCCTTAGGAAACATTGACAGGCTCCCCCGCATACAATAAACCATAAATAAACCCATGGAGGCTAATCAAATGAGCGATTTAACTGCTACTAACTGCGGATGCAATGATTCCTGCGGATGCGCACAGAACAATAACGGATGGGGCGGTTCCTGCAACTGGCTGTGGATCATCCTGCTTCTGTCCTGCTGTGGAGGCGGCAGCTTCTTCGGCGGCAACGGCTGCGGATGCAACAATGGCTGTGGATGCAATGATTCCTGCGGATGCGGCAACAACGGCCTGTTCGGCGGCAATAGCTCCTGCAGCTGGCTGATCTGGATTCTCCTGATCTCCTGCTTCTGCGGTGGCAACAACAACGGCTGTGGCTGTGGCTGCGGCTGCTAAGTCACTGCCATACCCTTGTCGGGTGGGAAAAAGGCTCCTGCTGGAGCCTTTTTCCGCCCTCAGGGGTTAGACAGGTACTCATAACCGGTTCTGCCCTTACATAGGATAGTGGTATGTACAGCAGCTCCGTCATAAAATCCCCGTCAGGAAAACGATGTTTTGTTTTCTCAGGAATGCGGGGGCGGAGCGAGGAGTACCGGAAAGGATTGGGCAATTCCATGGAAGAGAACGAACTGGGAAGCATTACCGCATTTGATTCCCTCTTTACCACCAACCGCATCCAGATGATGAAAGTCCTTCTTCCTTATCTGAAACCGGAACAGCAGGGGGCTCTGGCCGTCTGCATTAAAGCCATGGAATTAAATTACACCCTTTCTTTTTTTAAAAACCATCCCCATGCCATTCCTCTCCGCCTTTCGCAAAGGACTGACACTTCCCGTCTCTGGGACGAAATACTGCCCTTCTGCGGGCCTGCGGAACGCAGCCAGGTGGAAAACATGAAAAACATGATGCAGAACATGAAGCAAATGCAGGAGATGATGGAAACCATGCAGATGATGCAGGAAATGTTCCCCGAAGGAATGGACATGGAGAATATGGATCTGTCCTCCATTATGGAAATGATGGGAAATGGAAGCGGCAGTTCATAACACTTGATATGTATTATAGGGAAAGGAAGGTTCACAAATATGTCAGAACAGGAAAGACCGAAATGGATGTCCGATGAACTGGTAAAGGACATTTCACCAAAGAAGCTGGATTTTCTTTCACAGATGTTCACACAAGGACAGGGAAAAAGCCAGAAAGAAATGATGATGTTCCTGATGCCCATGATGAAAAAGGCCAAACAGGAAAACCTGGTCTTTACCCCCCAGGAGATGCAGGCTGCCATCGCCGCCATCAAAAAGCACAGCACCCAGGAGGAACTGGAGAAAATCAATGAACTGCTGGAGAAAAACGCAAAACAGGGCAGAGGAGATTAATTCTCCCCTGCCCTGACATTCCTTGCCGCTTCTATGCCTGGCGCGTATTCAACTTCAAATATCAATATTCAAGTCCCGAATAATCGATGCCGAAATTTTGCAGCATAATCAGTCATCCTGACTGTTCTCAGCCACCTTCGCCGCCCTGGCTGCCACTTCCTTCTCCTGCACATCGGAGGGCGCCTGCTCATAGCGCGCAAACTCATAGGCATAATCACCCCTGCCGCCTGTCATGGAACGCAGATCGGTACAATAGCCGTAAAGACTGCTCATGGGAATGTCAGCCTCAATGACCTGCTTGCCGCCCACAGTGGGATTCATGCCAAGCACACGTCCCCGCCTCTTGTTCAGGTCGCCCATCACATCACCCGTGTAAGCGTCGGGCACCGTAACCTTTATGGAAGCAATCGGCTCAAGCAGAATGGGCTTTGCCTCCATGAAGCCCTTTTTGAAAGCCTGGATGGTCGCCATCCGGAAAGCCTGCTCGGAGGAATCCACCGGATGATAGGAGCCGTCGTACAATACCGCCTTTACACCCACCACGGGATACGCCGCCATGGGACCCTTGATCACGGATTCCTGCAATCCCTTCTCTACCGCCGGATAGTAATTCTTAGGCACAGCGCCGCCCACTACTTCCTGCTCGAACACATATGCAGTCTCCAGGTCGTCGGAAGGAGAGAAACGCATCTTTACGTGACCATACTGGCCATGTCCGCCGGACTGCTTTTTGTACTTGTATTCCACATCCGACTTGCCCTTTATGGTCTCTTTGTACGCGATCTTCGGCTTGGTCAGTTCCACTTCCACTTTATATTCATTCAGCAGTCTGCTGACAATGATCTCCAGGTGCTGGTCGCCCATGCCATAGAGCAGCGTCTGCCGGTTTTCTGCATCGTTCACTACTTTCAGTGTCTGATCCTCGTGGGTCAGCTTCTGCAAAGCCTGAGAGATCTTATCCACATCACCCTTATTCTTAGGCTTGTAACGCATATACGTATAGGGAGTGGAAATATCAAATTTACCGTATTTGATGGTGGTGGCCTTGGTGGACAGGCTGTTGCCGGTCCTTGCCGCCGTCAGCTTCGCCAGCGCACCGATATCGCCCGCGTGAAGTTCCGGCACTTCGATAGGCTTGTTGCCCTGAAGCACATAAATCTTGCCGATCTTCTCCTCGATGTCACGATCCACATTGTAAAGCAGGTCATCCGTCTTCAGCACACCGGAATTGACCTTGATCAGGGAATACTTGCCAATGAAGGGATCCACAATGGTCTTCCAGATATAAGCGGATTTCGCCTTGGAGAAATCGTAGTCCGCATTGTAGATCTCATTGGTCTTCATATTGATACCGGCCACCTGCCTGTTCTCAGGGCTGGGGAAATATTTTACGATATCATCCAGCAGCGTGTACACACCCTGGCAAAGGATATTGGAGCCCATGGTCATGGGAACAATGCTGCAGTCACAGACATTGGTGCGCAGTGCCGCCCTGATCTCCGCCTCGGAGAAACTCTCGCCGCCAAAGTACCGCTCCATCATCTCCTCGCTGGTCTCCGCCACTGCCTCCATCAGCGTATCACGGCAGATCTGCAGGTTCGCCTTGCTGTACTCCGGCACATCACAGGGCACAACCTCCTTGCCCTGCCAGCGGTTGCCGGCCTCGGTAATGACATTGATGTAGCCCACGAATTTCTCATCCTCACGAATGGGCAGGTTAAAGGGAGCCATTTTCTTGCCGTAGAGATTAGTCATATCCTCCACTACCTGACGGAAGGAGGCATTGTCCACATCCATATTGGAAACATAGACGATCCTGGGCAGCTTGTATTTTTCGCAGAGCTCCCAGGCCTTCTGGGTGCCCACCTCGATGCCGGACTTGCCGTTCACAACGATAATGGCCGCTCCCGCCGCGCTTACAGCCTCTTCCATCTCGCCCACAAAGTCGAAATAACCGGGGGCGTCGATCACATTGACCTTATGCCCTTCCCACTCAATCGGGATCACGGAGGTATTGATAGAGAACTGACGCTTCTGCTCTTCCTTCCCGTAGTCACTTATGGTATTTCCGTCGGTTACCTTTCCCATCCTGGAAGTAAGCCCTGCCAGATAAGCAAAACTCTCCGCCAGGCTGGTCTTTCCGCTGCCGCCGTGACCTAACAGCACAACATTACGAATCTTGTCAGTTGTGTAAACTTTCATATTACGTTCCTCCGTTTTATGTTTCATTTGGGTATTTTGCCCGAAAAATTTCTGACTTCAAAAGCCCCATATGATTATTTTACTAAATATTCTTACATTTTACAATAGAAGATTTGGTTATGTGTAAAGTTAATTCTTAACAGTTTCTGACGAAATAGTAACCATTCACTGTTTCGGATAGTACTGATAAATCAGCTCCTCCTCGATCCGCTGTACCAGATCCCACATCTCCTTTACTGCATCCTGCCAGTTTTCCCCCGTCAGCCTGCCGTCCCCCGCCGCAATCCTCTCCAGCATATACTGGTTGATCTCCGGGGAATAATGCACCAGATCCATATAGTTATCCAGATTACAGATCACATCCATATCATTCTGGAAATAGTATACCTCCACATTGTCATAGCGCAACAGCACAGGCAATACCTGGTACAAAATATAGAATTTCTCCTCCAGCTGCCCATTGACATAGGCACAGTCCCACCAGTTCATGGAATACGGCGGAAAGAAGACATAGTACATGGTATCCGGATGACTCTGGATCTGCTGCGCTACCGCCTCCACATTCCTGTAAATATCCTCCATTTCCATGGAGTAATCCTGCGCCTCCAGCACCTCTGCGGACTTCTCGTAGGCCTCCATCGCCTTCCGCGCGCTGAATTCCTTTCCCTCCGACCAGTCATAGGCGTGTCCGCCCACATCCCTCCCTATGCTTCCGTATGCCATGGCCGTAGGGATTGTGACGAACAGAATGTCTTTATTCCATAAATAGGTGCCGTCGTCCAACACCGATTTCGTGTGCAGATACCGGTTTTCGTTCTCCCGGGTAAATGTCGCCGTCGGAAGGGAATTCAGTGCCGTCAGGTCCATACACCAGAATACGTTTTTCAGGTCATGCTGTTCCTGTGCCATTTCCAGGTAATACAGCAGATCCGCCACAGAACCGGAAGCCCGTATGATTTTCAGGAAATGGCTTCCATACTGCTCATCCAGAAAACTGCTGTCGCAGTTCTCCACCACGGAGGAGCCCATCAGGACACTGTCATAATCCATCACCCTTATACTGCCGGGCATCTGGTTGTCCCGGTCATTGAAAACAGCCTGTATCTTCCCGAAAGGAGAATGATACTGATAAAAAGGGTCAAAAAACCACACCACAAAAGCAATCAAAATAAATTCAGCTGCAACGATTCCGCAGAGCAGCATCAGTTTCTTTTTCTTCTCGTTCATATCTCAACCTCGTCAGAAATTAAAATACAAAAACGTACTGACCTGGGACAGGGAAATAAAGGACCAGGTAAACAGCGTGGCCATACAGAAGATTCCCCTTTTCAGCCGTCCCTTCTCCGCAATCCACTCTTCCGCCTTCTTTCCCCGTGCCAGCAGCACACAAATGCCAAACAGCAGGACATAATTCAGCACATAGAAAAGATTCATGTATTGAGGCGCCAGGATCTCCAGGAGTTTCCTGATGGCGTATGTTTCCGCAAACTGCAGCTGGTTGCAGACACCCAGGAACATTCCGTTAAACTCTCCTGAAAAAAGCTTTCTCCAGAGCAGAAATGTGTCCGACAGGGAATCACATCGAAAGGGAACCCATGCCAGCGCCAGGAAGATTCCCGTAACGACCTGGTTCGCCGTCTTCCAGCGGAACCGGAGCCTGGGAAAAACCGTCTCCCAGATCACCGCCAGCCCATGCAGGCAGCCCCACAGGACAAAAGTCCAGTTGGCTCCATGCCAGATTCCGCTGGCCAGGAACACAATCGCCAGATTCAGGCACTGCCTGACCTTTCCCCTGCGGTTTCCTCCCAGGGGAAAGTAGATGTAAGTCATCAGAAAGCGGGACAGGGTCATATGCCACCTCCGCCAGAAATCCTTGACGGAAACGGCTTTCAGGGGAGCGTTGAAGTTTTCAGGCAGTTCGAAGCCGAACATTCTGCCGATTCCCCGCGCCATATCCGAATATCCGCTGAAATCAAAGTACAGTTCCAGCACAAAAAAGAGCAGCACCGCCCACGCGGACAGGGTATCCAGATACGGAAGGACCTCGAACTCCGCATTCACCACCACAGCCAGCGCGTCCGCCAGCAGCACCTTTTTCGCCAGTCCCATGATAAACAGGGAAATACCGTCATACAGGGAATCCCACGACAGCTTTCCCGCCTCCTTCGACTGCAGCTGCGGTACAAACTCCTGGTAAAGGACAATGGGACCCGCAACCAGCTGCGGGAAGAAGCTGATAAAGCAGCCATAGTCCAGGAGACCCGCATGTCCGATATTTCCCCTGTACCGTTCCACAATATAGGAAATCTGCTGAAAAGTGAAAAAACTGATCCCCAGGGGCAGGGCGATCCTTTCCACTGAAAGACTGCCATGAAAAAAGAAATTACAATTATCGATAAAGAAATTAAAGTACTTAAAATAGAACAACATCCCCAGATTTCCGGCCAGCCCCGCCCCCAGGACCAGACGTCTGCCCGTCTGCTTTCCTGTTCTCCCAAGGAGGACGCTGATCCCATAATTCAAGGACATGCTTGCCAGCAGGATCCAGAGATACACCGGATTATAATAGCCGTAAAACCAGAGCGACATTCCCACCAGAAACGCTTTCGCGCAGGAACGCCGGTTAAACCTGTTTAAGAAATACCATCCCGCCAGGGCAGAGGGTAAAAAGACTGATATAAAAAAGGCTGAGTTGAACAGCATGACATTTCCCCTTCTGTAAAACGTTTCATTTTATAACATTTCTTTTACATTAATTTAATGCTTTCTTAATTTTTTTACATTATAGCAGAAATTTCGACATTTAAAAATATATTTTTTTAACTTTATGTATTTTTAACGTATGTATTTTTGTTCCATAAAAAAATAGACTATGTACCCTGATTATGCTATACTAAATATAGCTGAAACAACAGTACTGTCTAAACTGTTACTCAGTTTCCCATATTCAGGAGGTGATCAAATGCCTGGTGATGGTGAAATTATTGAAAGAACTGTACTTGATTTCAATAAGTACAGGCTCATATGAAAAATGCCAAAAAGGAAAACGCCGTTGAAACATATGAAGGGCTTAAAAAGGATTATAAGTCTTTAAAGGCGGTTTTAACTTCTTTAGGCGTAATCTGGCAGACATTGATGAGATCAAAGAATAAGTGTATAAGAATGAAACAGCAGGCAGATCAGGGCGTAAGTCTATTGTACATAGCTTACGTCCTGATTTTACTGTATTTTTACCACAAAAAAATGGAAGCAATGGGGCTCGAACCCATGACCTCTCGCGTGTGAGGCGAACGCTCATCCCGGCTGAGCTATGCTTCCGTGATTTATATTATAACACTTTAGAAAGAAAATGCAATAAGTGAAATAAAAAAAACAGGTAAAAAAATACAACCAAAAAGTAACAGTTCAGTCCCGATCGTGCCAGGCGGCTTTTTTGCCAAAGGGACGGCGGTGCCATGCTGTCCTGGCTTTCCGCAATTTGTAATGATTTAGAACCGAGTAATCGTGCCTGCATGAACAAAAGCCAATCCTTCCTGGCAAATATCGTATGAATCAAGATGCAAAGAAACTCTAAATAGTTTCGTCAGTATAGTTTCAATATTCTTAAAATTGGCTCTAAATAGTTACTATGATTATGCAATGTAAAGAGAGATCGATCTATATACATTAAAACTTGCAGGAAACAGGCGCAGGGGAGACAGGGATACTTTCTGCGGCGTGAGTGAGATGTGGAGAGGAGACTTCGGCGAGGTGAGCCCAAGAGGGTGTGTAAACACCCCTCTTTGAGAACCTTGCCGTGCATAAGGCTCATCGGAACGCCCATCGAGCCGTCGCAGAAAGTACCCTTGTCTCTCCTGTGCCGTTCCTTTGGCAAAAAAAGCCTGGCACGATCGGGGCTGAACTGTTACACCAAAAATACAATCGGATCATGTCGGATAAAGTACACGGAAATCAATTTTCTAAAACCTCACAAATCTTAGAAGGTTTAAGTAAGCAA
>CAOKWI010000014.1 GCA_948473115.1 uncultured Lachnospiraceae bacterium
TCAACCACCCTTCTTGGAATTCCCTATATTTGAATTATACAGGAAGCTCCTTTTGATATTTCATTTTCGCCAATTGAGAGGGAACATGCTGTATTGCGCCGCTTTTCTTCCTTACGATGTAGACGATCTCCCCCTGGCTGTTTTTCGTGCATCCGATGATCTCTATGGATGTGGTGTCCCGTCGCTTCCCGGCCTCATAGTCTCGGTCTATCACGCTTTGCATCCTCGCCACAAACGGACCAACGCCTACGGGGTTTTTGGACGCACTGCGGAAATAATATGTAGGGGAAAAATCCTCTGTCCCGTCGGCTAAAAGCGGCCTTGTCGGATATTCCAGATTTTCCGCAGTGCATTCGCGTAATAATTTGGCACATTCCGGACAAGTATCTTTATCGCACCCAAACGCAATAAGGCGGGCGTCTTTTTGATGCTTATGTGCGTATAGGATCATATTGGCTTCCGCATGCGTCTTTATTCCCCTGAGAATCGTATAGCCCAGTTCCTGTGCCCTTTCTCTCATTGTCGGTGTCATCAGCGTATCATTGACCATAGCGATGTGGAGAAAGCTCCCTTTCACCTGAAACGCCGCGCATACAACAGTGGTATTTCCGCTAAACGACCTGCCGTCCAAAACACGGTGAATTGCCTTTGCGTCATCCACCAAATCCTTTCTTCGCTTAGCCGGGCGGACAATGCGGCTCGCATCATTGCTGACATGGCGGGTTGCGCGCCTTCCATCCATTCTCACAGTGGAGATATTATGATGGTCTTCCATATCGTCGTCAGAACAGAAAGACTCCAATATGTCCTCAGAGTCATGTGGAGGACGTGCATCCCCTGGCTTAGGGCACATCTGGACAAGCGGATTCCACCAGGTACTTTTCTGTGTATTGGGCTGTCCCCCTTCCCTTTTCTCCCGCAGCGCCGCATTGCCCAGTAGATCCGCCTCCCGCTCCAGAGATGCGCTGTCATTCATCTTCAAGTCATACCTGCTTACAGTAGGCCGTACCCTTCCCTGCTTCTGCTGCATAACATGCGCAAGCTCGTGGGGCAGATGCCTCTCCTGACCCGATCCAAGGTAGACATTTTTCCCTGCCGTATATGCATATGCGCCTATTCGGGCAGGGTTAGGTGATGAATAATGAATCCTTACATCCTCAAAGGACAGACCTGACATATGCTCAAATCCTGATTTCAGTCCTTCGGGCACGGATACCCCGGTGCTCTCTGTTAATACCGGCTGTCTCCGCCGTCCTTTTTTTTAAAAGCATGTTCTGCTGTATCAATTCCATCATAACTTTTCCTGTAACCGCCTTTTTTTCATAACCGCCCAAACCAAATGTCCGGAAACCTCCTGCTGTTTTGTTCCCTTCTTTTTATAATTATACACTACCCTATTGCATTACACAATTATTTCATCCTTTTCCGGAGGTTTTATATGCGTAAAAGTTATAATTTATACTTGAATATCTATTCGGATAATGGCACAAAAAGGGTAAATGTGACTGTAAACTGCGAATGACGGATATCCGGTACTTCCGATATCCCGATAAAGAATAGGGAAATGAAGATAAGCGAAAAACTTGTTAAGCCCATACATGAAGCCAAATATCTGGATGTGGAAAATTCCGACAGGTATCGTTCCATTACCCGGCTGTTTTACTTGAACTATGAGAAGCTGAAATACTGGATGTATCAGGAAGAGATCTATGAGGAACTGACGGAGGACGCTTACTTTGCGGGTTATACCGTGGAGCAGTGCCAGCAGGATCTGGAAACCCTGACTAACTGGGGAAATCTTGCAACGATCCAGGACACGCGGCGGGTAACCTCCATTGAAGAGTTTAAAAATAAGAAGTTTCGCTACCAGCTTACGGAGACGACGGTGGAAATCGAGCGTATGGTGATTCGGCTGGAAAATCTGTTTATTGAAGGGGCGTCTCTGGAACCTACATTTCTGGAGAGGCTCCGCTTTTCATTGGGCAGAATGGCGGAGATGCGGGAGAGCGACACGGAGAAAATTTACGGCTGGTGGAATGATCTGAACAATGATTTTATCCGGCTGAATCAGAATTATCAGGATTATATGAGGGAACTGAACAGTGTAAAAGCGGAAGAAATGATGAAGACAAAAGAGTTCCTGGTGTTTAAGGATCGCTTGATAGAGTATCTCCGTTCCTTTGTGAAAAGCCTCCAGGTCAACGTGACGGCCATAGAGCAGATCTTAAAGAAAGTACAGCCGGAAACGGTTCAATATGTGCTCGACCAGGTGACTGTCTATGAAATGTCCATCCCGCGGATCGAGGTGGAGCTGGATGCGGAACAGATTTATGGTATTGGGGGAGGACTGCCGCATGGGGCGTTTTCTTCCGGAGGAAAACACACTGTCGGACATTCTGCTCTTGTGCGGGCAGCTGTTGCGTGAGAAGGTGGATTCAGGTGAATATGAGCTGCAGAATAACGAGAGCGTCAGGATATCCAGGGAAGCGTTCAGGGGGCTGCTTGAGGAATGCAGGAAGAGGTTTGGCACTGGATTTATAAATACTTACCGGGAAATGGTGACAGAAGAGTTTTATCAGGAGATATTTGCGTATCTGACCGAATTGGAGCTGGTGGAGGAGCAGAGGGAGGATATCCTGATCAAACCGGCGTTGGGAAGAGTGATCGGAAGATATCCGGAGGGTTTTTCAGGAGGAAGCGAGAATGAACAGTGAATGGCAGATCAACAGGATCGGACTGATGGATTTCTGGTATTATGACGATCAGGAATTTGATTTCCTGGATGGAAGAATGCTGTTACGGGGAGCCAACGGCTCAGGAAAATCCGTCACCATGCAGAGCTTTATCCCCCTTCTTTGGGAAAAGCGCCTTTGAAGCCAGGGAACAGGAATTGAAGGACAGCCTGTACGAAGAGAACCGGCAGAAGCAGTTTCTTCTCGGGGAACAGCAGCGTATTGTCGGGGAACTGCAGGAATGGCGGGATAAAAAGGATCCGGAACCGGAATGCAGTGAAGCGGTTCAGCGCAGCCGCCGGCTGCTGACGGCTTTTTAAAGTAGAAGCTTTCTGAGACTTTGGACAGGGAGGATTTCCAGAGGGAAACAGCGGGAATCCCAGGCACAGAGGGGCAGAAGGGGCTGTGCCAGGGGGAAACGGAGTGGGTTCCGAACACAGAAGGGCAGAAGGGGCTGCGCCAGGAGGAAACGGAGTGGGTTCCGAACACAGAGGGGCAGAGGGGGCTGCTCACGGTGGAGGGAAAGGCCCGTCTGTTTTATGAGGCAGGGCTTTTCAGGGATGAGCTTTCCAATAATACGCTTGTCTATGGAATTACCGGTATGGGAAAGGATGGGGAGCCTCATGAGGGGATCTCCGGTTTCCTGAAACGCAGGGAACCGTTACAGCTCACACTTATGTCCATGAGGAAGCTGGCGCGGGTATGTCCCCAGAAGGAAAAACGCGTCTATATTGTGGAGAATCCGGCTGTTTTCTCGAAATTGATGAGGGCCTGGCCGGAGGCGGCGATCGTATGTGGAAACGGGCAGATACGCCTGGCTGCCCTGGTCTTATTGGATCTGTTTGACGCGGAGACGGCTTTTCTGTATGCGGGTGACTATGACCCGGAGGGACTGCAGATCGCCCAGCGGTTGAAAGAACGCTACGGGGAGAGACTGCGGTTATGGAAATACAGCAGGGAGTTTTATGAAGGATATCAGTCTGATGTGGAGATTTCGGCAAAGAGCTTAAAGAAGCTGGAACACATTTATTTGCCGGAATTGCAGGAAATCAGGCAGGCAATGCTCCAAAAGAAGAAAGCGGCATACCAGGAGGCAATGCTGGAGGAATATCTGAGACAAGTGTGTAAAGAAATTCTAAGCGGCCAAAACACGCTCGCTAAGAATTTCTAAGTTACACAAATTGCTAAAGCAATGGGAAGAATGCCAAGTACAGGCATTCTTCCCATTGCTTGTTTGTGCCGCTGAAGCGGCATTCCGGGAAGAACGCAAAGACAGCGTTCTTCCGGTTCTGCACCAGTTCATTGATTCTTTTATCTCAATCTGATTCATAGGAAGAGCGGGACACAGACTGCTCGGATTACTGTGCCGCGGTCACGGAAGTGATGTGGGGATTTACGCCCTCATACCAGTACAGGAAGCCCTCCAGGTCGATCACATCGCCCACTTTCAGGTTCTTGACTGCCGCATAGACATCGGTGGTATTGTCGCAGAGATAGGACTCTACGGTGAAGGTGTATGTATTGCCGTTCAGGGAAACGTTAAAATACAGATCGTCGCCGTCCTGACCGGAACCGTCCCATTTGTAGAGGTATGCCGCGCCGCTGTCATTTGCGGGTTCAACGGTCATGCCCTTAAACGCAACATACTCGTTCTGATGGTCGATCAGCTCATCGGTGCCCAGCAGTGAGGTGACATCCTTTGCCTCGGCAATGTAAGTAGCATCGTCCATGATCTCAAAGGTAGCCTCAATAATCTCCACTTCGCCGGACCATTCAGCCTTGTAGCCGGTCACCTTGATCTTGGTGCCGGGGGTCAGCTTATCATAGTCTTCCTGGGAACATTCCATATCGTACAGGAAGTAAGCGCCGTCCGTGTCCTGAGCATATACTGTGGCAGTGTCCTTGTTATCCCTGCTGGAGTTGCCCTGATACCAGGACTGTTTCGCCTGAACGTAGGCTTCGATGACAACTTCACTGTCCAGCGGCGCCGCAACATACTCGGCATAGGTCATCACGCCCTCGGATTTCACATCGGCATTTGCACTTGCGCCTGCATTGCCGCCGTTGTTGGTGTCGCCGCAGCCTGTAAACGCAAAGACCAGCGCAAGGGCTAAGGCTAAAACTAGATTCTTTTTCATAAGTTCTCCTCTTTTCTGAAAAATAGTTTATAAAGCTGTTAATGGAAACAATGTTATTATACCTTAAATTTCTAATAAATCAAGGATTATTTCCGCTTCCTTCTTTCCGCCTTCTCTCCGCTTTGATTTTTTCAGAGCCCACATACAAAAGGATCAGCGCCCACGTAATTCCCAGCGCTGCGAGCAGAAGCACGGATGTGCGCGGCAGCTTTCCCAGCTCCTGTTTTCCCGCGGCGGCCTGGCTGGCCTGCCCCAGGCGGTACAAGGAGGTCACGTCGGTAAACAGCTTTTCCAGGTAGGCATCGTCCACCGTCTCCTTACGCCGTATAGACTTTGCCACATTCTCGATCATCTGCCCGGCGGCATCCCTCAGGGAAGCGGAGCCGTTGAAAACAGGGGTGACAAAGGTGTGCTCCACATTGTCGAGAAGCAGCTGGGAAGCCTTGATCTTCACGTCATAATAGGTATCATTGTCCTCCCCGCAGCGGGACAGATATTCCTGATATTCCGCGGAGCCCTGCGCCATGGAGGTGACGGGCACATAGCCCTCCGTCTCCGCATAGGCGATCTGTACCTCGTTGGTAAGCAGATATTGGGCAAAGAGCCAGGACGCCAGTACTTCCTGAGAATCCGGTTTGTTAAAGATGCAGACGGAAGGTCCCTGGGAGATCATCCGGGGATTTTCAGGGTCAAACTGAGGGATTGTCATGACCTCTGTCTCAAATTCCACCAGCGCCTCCTCGCTGATATCGGAGAGAGGCGCGTCCGTACCCATCCAGGTAGCGCCGGCGGTGGAGTCAATGGCAAAGATGCACTGTCCCGCGTTCAGGAAATTGGCGGGGTAGCTGGAGATCTTAAAGGTGGAGAAGGCCCCTTTTTTCACATGCTCCGCAATGGTGTAAAGCAATTCCTCCGTCGTGTCGTTAAAGATCAGTATCTCACCGTCCGCTGTGGAATAGCCGGCATCCCTCTGCTTCAGCATCTGGATCATCATATTGTCCGTGGACTTATAGATGAAAGGGATCATGACCTTCTGACCGTTGACCAGGTAATTGCCCTCGCTGTCCTGCGCCGTGGCCGCGTCCGCGACCTCCCAGACAAAGTCCCAGGTCAGAGACTCCGGCAGGGTGTACCCCAAAGCTTCCACATAAGTTTTATTGACATAGCAGGCTTCCGTGGAGCGCATATAGGGGAGGGCGTAGTAATGGCCGCTGAAAGAGCACTCCTCCAAAAACTGTGGAAGGATCTGGTCTTTGGAGGGCGCGTCAAAACGCACTTCGCTGCCTCCCAGTCCGTATTTCCCGTCCTCCAGCAACGCGTCCAGGGGTACCACGATATTGGTTCCCGTGAGATAGGTGGCAATGTGGTCGGGGTAAGTGATACAGACATTGGGGGTGGTATTGGTGGCAATGTTGGTGATCACGTCGTTGTAGATCTTGCCGTAATCCGTGTACAGGCGCAGGTTTACCGTGATATTGGGATAAAGCTCCTGAAAATCGGCAATCGCCTGTCTGTAGATATCGGTTTGTGTCTTGTTGGTGTCATTTTTTGCCCAGAAGGTGATCTCGTAATTGCGCCAGGTGTCAAAGCCTTCGGGAACAGTGAATTCCGCCATGCCCCTGGAGCCATGACAGCCGGTCAGCAGCAGGACGCCCAGCAGGAAAGCGCCCAGGGAGACTGCTGCGGAACGAAATCGTTTCCTGATAGATTGATAAATCATCCTTTCGTACCTCCTCTTGCCACACCCTCCATCACCTTCCTGCGGAAGATCAGAAACAGCAGGATCAAGGGAATGGAGATCACCACCACGGCGGCCATCATTGCCGGAATATTCTCGCGGCCGAAGCCGTTTTCCCGGATCTCCTGAATCCCGTTGGACACCAGATAATAGTCGGGATCGTCGGTGATCAGCCGGGGCCATACATAGGAATTCCAGCATTCAATGACTTTCAGGATCACAATGGTGATCAGGGTGGGTCTGCAGATGGGGATCATCACCTTCCGCAGATAGCGCAGATCCGGCGTCCCGTCCACCTTGGCGGCGTAATACAGCTCGTCCGGAACCTGGGCGAAATTCTCCCGCAGGAGATAAATGTAAAAGACGGAGGTTACGGAGGGCAGGATCAGGCCTATAAAGGTATTCCGCCAGCCCAGATTGGTGATCGTGGTAAAGTTCGTGATGACCACCAGCTCGTTGGGGATCATCATCAGGGACAAAAACAGGGTAAAGGCGAGGTTCTTCCCCCGAAACTCCAGCCTTGCGAAGGCGAAGGCGGCGAGGGTGATGACCGCCACCATGATCAGGGTTGTGATCACTGTGAAGATCAGTGTGTTGATCAGGTACTGCCCCAGCGGCACGGCGGTAAAGGCATCCACGTAATTCTGGAGTGTGGGCGATAAGGTAAAGAAGGCGGGCACGTGCTCCGCGTTGTAGGAGCCGTAGCTTTTCAGGGAGGTCAGCACCATCCAGTAAAAGGGAAACAGCACCACCAGCGCCCACAGGGCGAGAAGAGCGTATATGACCACATTTCCCGCGGTCTTCCGGATGTGGGCGGATCGTTGTATTTTATTGTAATCTTTTTTGGTTTCCATAAAAGCCTCCCTTAAGTATAGTGCACATGTTTCCGGCTGACGAGCAGATTGATACAGGTGATGGTCAGGACAATGGCGAAGAGCAGGATGGCCGCTGCCGACGCATAGGAGGGATAGCCGCCGCTGTCACCGTACAGCATGTCGTAGACATAACCAACGATGGTGTTCATCTCCGCCGCGTTCAGGTTGGTGCCGAACAATGCCACCGCGTCACTGTAAGCCTTGAATGCCCCGATGAATCCCGTGATGATCAGGTAGAACACCGTGGGGGAAATCATGGGCAGGGTGATTCTGCGGAAAATGCGAAACCTCGATGTACCGTCCACCCGGGCCGCGTTGTAATACACCTGATTGACGGAAGCCAGGGCGCTGGTCAGGATCAGGATCTTGAAAGGCATGACCACCCAGACCGTGTAAAAGCAAAGGACAAACATCTTTGCCCAATAGGGGCCGTCAATAAAGTCCACGGAAGTACCTCCGAACCAGTTGACCAGCAGATTGACCAGACCGTCCGAGTAGGCCGTCTTTTTGAACAGGATCATAAATACCAGGCCGACTGCCAGGGTGTTGGTGACATAGGGCAGGAAGTAGACGGTCTGGAACAGCTCCTTTAAGGGTCTGATGGAACTCAGACCCAGGGAGATCAGCAGCGCAAGTCCTGTGGACAGGGGCACCGTGATGATCACCAGGATAAACGTATTTTTCACCGCCTGCAGAAAATAGGGATCATGCAGGACATAAGAATAATTGTACATACCAACGTCAAAAAATGTCTGGGAGGCGGAATTATATCCCTCCTCGAAGGAATAGACAAATACATCGATCAGCGGATAGATCATGAAAACGCCCAGAAACAGAAACGCAGGCAGCAGGTATAGCCATCCTTTCAGATTTTGTTTTTCCATAATGTGTGTCCTTTCCATAATAATAATGCCATTGTGATGTCCTTTTTATCGCACCATTGTCATATTCTTTCCATAATAATAATGCCATTGTGATGTCCCTTCTATTGTGCCATTCCCGGGGCTTTCTATTGCACCGGATCTGTATCAAAGGCGATCCGCTCCCCGGTGTCCCTGCGGAACAGATACAGCTTGCGGGGTTTGACGGCAAAGCGGACAAACTCGGAGGAGGCGTCCACAATATTCTCCGCGTTGATGATGGAGCGGATGGCGGGAGCCTCGCAGCATTCATGGGTGGAAACTACGCTGATATCCCTGCCCATGACCTCGATACGGCCCAGATGACAGCACAGGGGGCCGTCCTCCTGTAACAGGAAGCCTTCGGGACGGATGCCCACGGAGACCTCCTGGTCGGCAACGCCTTTCACGGTCAGGACGGCATCTTTGCCGATGTATAAAGTTTCCGCCCTGACAGCGCCCTGAAAGACATTGATGGGCGGGGTGCCAAGGAATTTTGCCACAAAGAGATTCACAGGATCGTCATAGACCTCCTGGGGTCTGCCAATCTGCTGGACCACGCCTTCCTTCATGACCACGATGAGATCGGAGATGCTCATGGCCTCGTCCTGGTCGTGGGTGACAAATACGGTGGTGATCTGTGTCTGCTTCTGGATCCTGCGGATTTCCTCACGGGTCTGTAACCGCAGGCGTGCGTCCAGGTTGGAGAGAGGCTCGTCCAGCAGAAGGACCCGGGGCATTTTCACCAGTGCCCTGGCGATGGCCACACGCTGCTGCTGACCGCCGGACAGTTCGCCCGGTCTGCGGTCCATGAGTTCCTCGATCTGTACCAGCTTCGCAGCTTCCAGGGCGCGCGCCTCCATTTCGGATTTCGTCAGCTTGTCCGCTCCCCGCAGATTTTCCAGGGGAAAGGTGATGTTCTTTTTTACCGTCAGGTGGGGATAGAGGGCATAATTCTGAAACACCAGCCCAACGCCCCTGTGTTCGGGTGGAAGGTTGGTCACGTCATCCTCGCCGAACAGGATCCTGCCGCCGGTTGGCTTCTGCAGGCCGCAGATCAGGTTCAGGGTGGTGCTTTTCCCGCAGCCGGAGGGTCCCAGCAGCCCTACCAGTTTGCCGTCGGGGATCTCAAAATCAAAATTGTTTACTGCAGTTACCTCGCCGTGGCTCTTCCTGCCCCGGCCGGGAAATTTTTTGGTCAGATGTTCTAATACGATTTTCATAATCATCCTCATTTCTTCGCTGTTCTGGTCTCAGCTTTGCTGAGACTCCGCATAAGCGACTTTGTAGCAAGCAGCGTGAAGCTTCTTCTGGTCAATACTCAATATTCAATAGGATGCACAGTGATGCATGCAATAGGTAAGCATCTGTGGGATCTGTATGCCGCCGGCCTGCTATATGTCATAAGAGTGTTTCAGGTCGCTGGAAATGTGATCCAGGTCAGGGTATATGAAACTCTCCGTAATGCCGAACACCCGCAGACTGTCAATGAAATACTTTTTCCGGTCGCGGGGTATGATGATCTTGTACAGGGTATTTTCATCACAGATATCCTCCAGACGCCGCAGGGAATTGTGGATGGTAAAGCTGGCCTGCTGATAGTACATACGCAGGTTGTTTTCCGTGGAATGACAGGCCAGGATCTTGTCCCGCAAGGCCGGATTGTGGTGGGAATGTTTAAAGGCGGGCAGCAGCATTTCCTGGCTGGTATCGGCGTCGATGGGGTAGATACAGCGGCCGAAGCCCTCCTGTTCGTTGAAAATATCCGGCGCCAGTACCCAGATTCCGGCATCCTTGTCAGAGGTGTCCATATAAGTCTCTGTGGCAAAGAAGGAGGCGATCAGAGGGGACTGGCTCCAGTCCAGCATCCTTGTAGGCAGACCGTAGTGCTGCATCAGGGACACCCATGCGGCATAATTATGCTTTTCCGGCGGATTTGTCAGGATCTGTTTCGCACGGATATAGAAATCGTTTGTGATATAGCGCTCTGTATCCAGCCGCTTCTGGCTCCGCTGGATGGAAGGGATCAATGCCAGCCCGGCATCCTCCACTCCCCGATACCACATCCGCAGGCCGTGCTTCTGGTACAGGCCGTTTACAAACTGGAGCAATTCATCTATGGTACGGATTTCTTCAATGATCATGGGTGTGTTTCCTTTTTGGATTGATCAGTTTTGGCGCTTCCGCCGGTGGCTCTGAGAAAGTGATAATTTCATCAGCGCTTCCTTAGATTATAGGGGATTTTGGGGTGGGACGCAAGTGGGAGGAAGGGAAATGTTGACTTATCTGAGGGAGGTTGATAAGATAGAAACAAAATGGTGCTAAAAGATTTACAAGACGATTCAGGAGATAATGTGCATGTCAGATGATAAAATCCTTCAACTTCACCAGGGTCTAGAGACAGCTTTTATGAATGCAGAATTGGCTTCAAATCTTGCATATAAGCCGCAGTTTATATCCAATAACTATAGAGAAGGGCGTAAAGTGCTCTCCTCTGTAGAAGATGAGCTTTTAACCTGTGATGAGTTTTCTATAAGCGTAGCGTTTATTACAATGAGTGGAATAACTCCATTATTGTCCATATTAAAAGAATTGGAAGAGAAAGAAATTCCAGGAAAGATATTGACGACAGATTATTTAAACTTTAGCGAACCAAAAGCGTTGCAAAAATTAGCTGGGTTAAAAAATATCACTATAAAGATGTATCAGACAGAAGAAGCGCAAGGGGGATTTCATACCAAGGGATATATTTTCAGAAAAGAGGATATCTATCATATTATTGTAGGCAGTTCGAACATGACAATGAGCGCACTTACTAAAAACAAGGAATGGAATACGAGGATTGTTTCCACGGAAAGAGGAGAGTATGCGCTTGACTTAGTGGCAGAGTTTGATGAATTATGGGATTCACAATATGCGAAAAACTATGATGAATTTATTGAATCATATAGAACTAGATATGAAATTATAAAAAAACAACGAAATATTGTGAAGCAAAATCAAATACCTTCTGTAGACGCCTATAAATTACAGCCCAATTCTATGCAGATAAGCTTTATTTCTAACTTGCAAAAGCTTTGCAAAGCAGGAGAGAATAGGGCATTGCTTATTTCAGCGACAGGTACTGGAAAAACATATGCATCTGCTTTTGCGTTGAGAGAACAGCAGCCAAGGAAGGCATTGTTTTTGGTTCATAGAGAGCAGATAGCAAAACAGGCGAGTCGCAGCTACAGGAGGGTGTTTGGAGACACAAAAACATTGGGACTTTTGTCTGGAAATTCTAAGGACTATGAGGCAGACATTTTATTTTCTACAATGCAGATGATGGCAAAAAGGGAGACCTTGGAGCGGTTTCACAGAGATGAATTTCAAATTATTGTAATTGATGAGGCACATAGAATAGGCGCAGCCAGTTATCAAAACATAATGGATTATTTTAAACCTGAATTATGGCTGGGGATGACGGCATCGCCAGAAAGAACGGATGGTTATGATGTATACAAAGCCTTTGATCATAATATCGCATGTGAAATTCGTTTACAGCAGGCATTGGAAGAAGATATGCTATGTCCGTTCCATTACTTCGGAATAACGGATTTGCAAATCAATGGACAAACCGTGGATGATGAAACAGGTTTAAAAGATTTTAATAAATTGACGTCAGATGAACGTGTAAATTATATTATTGAGCAAATAAAATATTATGGATTTAGTGGAAATAAGATTAAGGGTTTGGTGTTTTGCAGTTCAAAATCTGAGGCGCATTTATTAAGTGAAAAATTTAATTGTCGTGGGTTCCGGACTTTGGCATTAACCGGAGAAGACAGTCAGGAACGTCGGGAAACGGTGATTGAGCGATTAGTACAGGAACAGGCGGAAGACAGCTTGGATTATATTTTTACAGTAGATATTTTTAATGAGGGAGTAGACATACCAGAGATTAATCAGGTTATTATGTTGCGCCCTACGGAGTCCCCTGTTGTTTTTGTGCAGCAGCTTGGAAGAGGATTGCGTAAAGCTGAGGGGAAGGAATATGTAGTTATTCTGGATTTTATCGGAAATTATAAAAACAATTTTATGATTCCAATTGCGTTGTCGGGTGATCGTAGTTACAACAAAGATAATATTCGCCGTTATGTATTGGAGGGAGAAAGGATTATACCCGGATCTTCTACGATACATTTTGATGAAATATCAAGAAAGCGTATTTTTTCTGCTATTGATACCGCTAATTTTAGCGATATTCAATTGATCAAAGATAACTATAAGAACCTGAAAAATAAGCTTGGGCGCATTCCTGTACTGCAGGATTTTGACAAGTATGGAGAGATGGACGTTTTACGTATTTTTGATAATCCGGGATTAGGATCATATTATAAATTCTTGGTTAAATACGAGAAAGAATATACGGTTCGTTTATCTGATGCAGAAGAAAAGGCAATTGAATTTGTATCTAAAAAACTTGCCAATGGAAAGAGAATCTATGAATTAGAATTATTAAAAAGAATGCTTACATATAAGAATGGACTAATTTGTCAATTACAGCAAACATTGCAGGAAAATTATGGAAAGGGGTTGAGTGAAGCATGCAAAGAAAATGTAGTAAATATTATGACAAATAAATTTCCTGCCGGATCAGGTAAAAAGACTTATAAAGAATGTGTTTTTTTAGAAAAAGAGGAAGAATCGTGCGATTACAGGATTTCGCGAGCAATGGAGCAAATGCTGGGAAATCCGGAATTTAATAAAATATTGGAAGAACTGGTAGATTTCGGAATAGAGAGATACAAAACAATTTACAGAGATTGTTATAAAAATACCAGTTTTGTTCTATATCAGAAGTATACTTACGAAGATGTCTGTCGCTTGCTGAATTGGGAAAGCAACGAGGTACCTCTCAATATAGGCGGATATAAATATGATAAGAAAACAAAGACATTTCCTGTGTTTATTAATTATGATAAGGAAGATGACATTAGCGATACAACGAAATACGAGGATCATTTTGTCAGCAATAATAAATTAATTGCTATTTCTAAAAGTGGAAGAAATCTGGCGTCAGAGGATGTACAGAATTTTTTGAAGGCGCATGAGAAAGGTATAGAGGTACAGCTTTTTGTTCGTAAAAACAAAGATGATAAGATATCTAAGGAATTTTACTATTTGGGTAGTATGACAGCAAGTGGGAAGGCGCAGGAATTTATAATGCCAAATACAGAAAAAACAGCAGTTGAAATCGAATGGATACTTGATACCCCTGTCCGGGAAGATATTTATCAATATATAGTTAATAATTGAAAGTAAACCAAAAGTATAAACATTTTAAATTGAGCAAAAAGTCTGTTCCTACCGGAAAAGATATTTTGTAAAAGACTTATACAGGAAAGGCGTGGTCACAAGAATGAAAACGATCAGAGTAGCAGCGGCAATTATTGTGCATGATAATAAAATATTTGCCACCCAGAGAGGGTACGGGGAATTTAAGGACGGCTGGGAATTTCCGGGAGGCAAGATTGAGGAAGGAGAGACACCGCAGCAGGCGTTAATCCGCGAAATCCAGGAAGAATTGGATACAGAGATAGAGGTGGGAGAACTGGTGGACAGGGTTGAGTATGACTATCCTGCATTTCATCTTTCCATGGACTGCTTCCTGTGCAGGATCAAGTCAGGGGATCTGGTGCTGAAGGAGCATGAGGCGGCCAGGTGGCTGGCACCGGAGAATCTGGACAGCGTTGACTGGCTTCCTGCAGATAAGGGACTAATCAAGAAACTACCTTCTTTACTTTATCCTGCTAATGTGATAAAATCCAGAAAGTGAGTATCCTGCGCAGGGAACGTCGCGGGATATTGTCATGGCTGTTACCCGGGGATTGCTATGGCACTGCATGAGGATTACTATGGGTAGTGTCATGGTATATGGCAGCAGGGATCACCGCGGGCATTATCACAGATAACAACAGCCGAAAGAACTGTAAAGAAAGTCATTATCATCATTAGAAGTACGTTCCCAGATGGAGGAGATTATGAAAAAGAAACTGGCATTGGCACTTGTGCTGGCTATGGGGCTGACCGTGGCCGGCTGTGGGAAAAGCGAGACATCCGGGGATGCGAAGAGTATGGTCTATGCGGTGGAGGCAGGCTCCGCGGGGGAGGCGCTGGCTAAGGAAAAGGGTTATTCCGTCAATTCCGTGGCGTCACAGGCAGACGCCCTGATGGAGGTGGCATCCGGCACTTCCGATGCGGCGATCATCGACCTGCTGATGGCTGGCGCCATGATAGGCGAGGGCACCAGCTATCCGAACCTGGTCAGCGGGGAGGAGTTGACCTCGGAAGAGTACGGTATCGGCTGCCGCAAGGGCTCCGACCTGGCGGAATATATTAACGCGGTATTGGCTGACAGCTATGCGGACGGCTCCATGCAGAAGGTCGCTGAGACTTATGGCGTGCAGGCAGCTCTGGTGGAGCAGGCAGGAGGCTCCTATGATACAGCGGCGGACGGTGATGTGGCGTATATTCAGGGGAAAGGTACTCTGATCGTGGGGATCACGGAATTTGAGCCTATGGATTACAGGGATGCATCCGGCCAATGGATCGGCTTTGACGCGGATATGGCCCGTGTGGTGGCGGACAGGCTTGGCGTGGAGGCGCAGTTTGTAGTCATTGACTGGGACAATAAGATCATGGAACTGGAGTCCAAGAATATTGATGTGGTGTGGAATGGCATGACCCTGACTCCTGAGGTGACGGAGGCCATGGAATGCACCAATGCATATTGTAAGAATGCGCAGGTAGTGGTGACTCCTGCGAAATGATACCGGCGGGCAGGGGGCAGAGGCTCTCTGCCTTTGTCTGGCGGATGATAATACAGAAAACAGGAGAATGACATGTTCTGGACTGTAACACTTGAATTGCTGAACGGCCTTGCGACAACCTTTCAGATTTTCCTATTTACGCTGATCCTGGCATTGCCGCTGGGACTGCTTCTGGCGCTGGGATCCATAAGCAAATGGAGGCTGTTGCGATTTCTGCTGCAGTTTTTGATATGGGTGATCCGCGGAACGCCCCTGATGCTGCAGCTGATCATTATTTTCTATGGCCCGGGCCTGTGGCTGGGCCACAATATCTGGAGCGGCAATGAGACGGGGCGTATCACCGCTACGGTGGCAGCTTTTTCGATCAATTATGCCTGCTACTTTTCCGTGATTTTCAGGGGAGGCATCGAGGGCGTTCCTGTAGGGCAGAGAGAGGCAGGGCAGGTGCTGGGAATGACCAGGAGCCAGATCTTTTTTAAAGTCACCCTGCTTCAGATGGTGAAGCGGGTAGTGCCGCCTCTGTCCAATGAGGTCATTACCCTGGTAAAGGACACGTCACTTGCCAGGATCATTGCTGCTTACGAGTTGACTTTTGCAGGTTACTCCTTTATGAAATCCGCAGGGATTACCTGGCCGCTGTTCTACACAGGTGTGTTTTACCTGATTTTTGTAGGTATCCTGACTCTTTTGTTCAATTTCATTGAAAAGAAGCTGTCGTATTTCAGGTAAGGGATTGGACTACGTTGACCGAATGAGGGGCAAAGATACCGCAAAGTGGGGCGTGCAGATGGCGGGAATGAATTTTCGAACATGCTTTGGGGAAGGGAGGTTCGCATGGCGATCCTGGAAGTGAATCATATTGAAAAAAATTTTGGAAATACCAAGGTTTTAGAAGACGTGGGATTTTCCCTGGAAGAGGGAAAGGCGCTGGCCATCATCGGATCTTCCGGATCCGGCAAAACCACGCTGCTGCGGTGCCTGAATTTCCTGGAGACACCGGACGGCGGGACTATTTCCGTCAGGGGAGAAGTGTTGTTCGACGGATCCGTCTCCCGGGCGGGGAAAGAAAGGGATCTTCGGAAAAAGCGGCTGCATTTTGGCATGGTCTTTCAATCCTTTCATTTGTTCCCCCAGTATACCGCACTGGAAAATGTGATGCTGGCAGAGCAGATGCTGGCAAGGGAGCGGGAGGATTTTAAACAGAATAAGAAGGAGATCCTGGAGGAGATCAGGAAGCATGGTGTGGAACTGTTGATCCGGATGGGATTGCAGGAGCGCATGGAGCACTATCCGCACCAGCTTTCCGGAGGGCAGCAGCAGAGGGTGGCCATTGCCAGGGCACTGGCCTTAAAGCCCGATATTCTGTGTTTTGACGAACCGACCTCAGCGCTGGATCCGGAGCTTACCGGGGAGGTGCTGAAGGTGATCCGCAGCCTTGCGGAACAGAAGACCACCATGATCATCGTTACCCACGAGATGGCATTTGCCAGGGATGTGGCGGATCAGCTCATCTTTATGGACGACGGTGTGATCGTGGAATCGGGAGACCCACATCAGGTCATCGACCATCCCCGGGAGGAACGCACAAAGCGGTTTCTGTCACGTGTAAATCTGTCGTAACAGTTCAGCCTTCGGCCAAATTGTTACGAGAATGCACACAAAATGAGTTTTCAACTCATTTTGGCGCCTCCAAGTCTCGCAAAATTGCACAGGAGTGTGTCCCCATGGGACACACTGCAATTATTGACTTCGCGGTGCCGTATGGCTGAACTGTTACAATCTGTCATAGGAACTGTTAGGAATTAACTTTACAGGCATAAAAAGGGTTTCTGTGGGGCAGACTACTTCTAAAATCCGGTTTCGGCGCAGAGACGGAATCGGAACAGGAGGTAGCATATGGAAGACGATACAATCAAGCTGTTGAGGGAGTGCAACGCGGGAATTAAAATGGGCGTATCCACTCTGGATGATGTGATGGAGCATGTGCAGAGCAAGAACCTGCGCGATCTGCTGGCCAAGAGCAAAGAGACCCATACAAAACTGGGCAATGCCACCCATGAGTACCTGACGGAGTATCATGATGACGGAAAAGAACCGGCCATGATGGCAAAGGTGATGTCCAAGTTTAAGTCCAATATAACGATCAATGAGGAAAATGCAGATCATAAGGCGGCGGATCTTGTGACTGACGGTTGTAATATGGGTGTCAAAAGCCTGTATAAATATCTGAATCAATATCCCGCTGCGGAGGAAAAGATCAAAAGGCTGGCGAAGGATGTTGCCCAGGCAGAAGAAACCCTGGTGAAGGATTTGAGGGAATATTTATAAAAACAGTACTGCAAGTCCATGTTAATCGAATTTTGAACTGTCCCAGTGAAAGAGGCTGTCTTTTGGACAGCCTCTTTACATGGCATGGCATTTGAGCATATAATAGAACAGAATGAGGTAAGGAGCTGTTAAAGAATTAATCTTCACATTTGACTTGTCTGAGGTTGCAAATGCTGCGTCAAAGTATGAAGTTAATTCTTAATAGTTCCTAAGAGCGGAGGTCATTATGCGGATTCATAGGCAGAAAGCGTTGCAGGCATTTGCGGATTATGTGAAGGATTACAATGAGGAAGATCCGAAGGTGAAATTGAAAATTGACCATACCTACCGTGTTGCGGGATTCTGTCAGAAGATAGCCGGATCCCTGGAACTGCCGCAGGAGGAGGTTGATCTGGCGTGGCTCTGCGGCCTGCTCCATGATGTGGGCAGATTTGAGCAGCTGCGCAATTACGGGACTTTTATTGATGCGCAATCCATTGATCATGCCATGTACGGCGCGGAGATCCTTTTTGACCAGGGAAGGATCAGAGATTATGTGGAGGATGACAGGGAAGATGATATTTTGCGGAAGGTGGTAGCCTGCCACAGTGCATACAGGATTCCGGAAGAATATGATGAGAGGACCGTTTTGCTCGCCAACATTCTTCGCGATGCGGACAAAGTGGATATCCTGCGGGTTAACGTGGAGACGCCTTTGGAGGAAATCTATAATGTTTCATCAGAGGTTCTGCGCAGGGAATCTGTGACACCTCAGGTTTTACAAGCGTTCCAAGAGGGACACACGGTTTTAAGGGCATTAAAACGGACAGCGGTGGACAATGTTGTGGGACATATTTCCCTGGTATACGAACTGGTATTTCCCATCAGTTTACATATGGCGCAGGAGCAGGGGTATCTGAACCAATTAATGGACTTTCAGTCTGAAAACCCTGATACAATAAGGGATTTTGAGATCATCCGAAAACGGATGGAGGAGTATCTTGCTGTCACTATTGACTTTTAGAAATAGTCTAAGGTAAACTAAAGAAGAGAATGAAGCAGGACAAGCAGGCATGAAAATTAAAAAAGCAGAAATACGATAAGAAAGCAGAAATACAATAAGAAGGCAAATAAGCAGTAAGACAAGAAGGAATGCAATAAGAACGCATAAATGCAGTAAGACAAGAAGAAATGCAATAAGAACGCATAAATACAGGAAAACATGCAGGAATGCAATAAGAACGCAGAAATGAAATAAGAAAAAGCAGGAATGAAATAAAAAAGAACCAATAAATATAGAAAATCAAGGAAGAAATAGGGAAAGAAAAGTAGGAGAATACGAATGGGAAATCTGTGGCTTGTGATATTGATTGCCGGAATTGTAATAACAGGCATCTTTTTGGCATTGCGTTTCAGCGGACTGCTTGACAGAATAAAATTCTCTTTGGCGAACATAAAACTGGCGGAGGATGCTTATGCCCCTCTGCTGATGCTGGAGGATATTGGTCAGAAGTGTCTCAGCCAGATAGGCAACAGCGCGATAGAACTGATTTTTGATGTGGATAAGAACCTGCCGGCCAGACTGTATGGCGATGAGGGCAGGCTCCGCCAGGTTATTTTGAGCCTTTTGGAAAATTCCATCCGGTTCACGGAAAAGGGATATGTCAGGCTGCTGATCAAGGTCTATCCTGTGACAGAGAACGATCTGATCGAATTACATATATCCGTCAAAGACACGGGGACAGGGATCGGCAAGAAGGAAATAGAACATCTTTTCTCTTTCCGAAGGAAACCGCGGACGAGGGAGAGGCAGGAAGCGCTTGGTAACGGGCTGTTTGTTTCGCAGCACCTGGTGGGAAAAATGGGCGGCGAGATTCACGTGAAGAGCGAAAAGGACAGGGGCAGTGAGTTTTGGTTTTCCATTCAGCAGCGCATAGCGGATCCCGCGCCGGCGGCGTACATAAAGAGACCTGAGAATGGCCGGGTTCCGAAGGTCAGCGCGAAATTCAGCAATTCCTATCGTGAGGAAGCACTGATGTCCCTGCTTAACATGTATAAGATTTCCTATATCCCCTATGATATTCTGAAGGATGTGGGAATGATGGTGGATTATCTCTTTACCGATCACGGGGCTTTTTATGAGTCGGAGGAGGAGATGCTGGAACTGGTCAGACGCAGGGAGAACATCTGTGTCCTTGAGAATCCTCAGCGGGATCACAAGAAATTAGAAGGAGTGACTATAGTATACCGCCCCTTCTTTTCACTGAATTTCTGCCAGTTCCTGAGTCAGGGCTAGTGTACTACCTGGTCAGAATCACACTTTTAGCAAGCTGGCAGTGTGATTGCTGGGTGGATAGAGTACCAGAGCGTGTTTGAAAATTCATTCCCGCCATCTGCACGCCCCACTTGCAGAGACGGGGCGGAAGTAAGAAACGTAGTAAGGCTGTGACATGGAGGCAGGGTGGTCTATGGCTATGAAGAATTATAAGATGTTGATTGAATATGATGGCAGCCGCTATTATGGCTGGCAGAGACAGCCTGACCACGACACAATACAGGGAAAGCTGGAGAACGTATTATCCCTGATGTGCCAGGAGCAGGTAGAGGTGATTGGAGCCGGACGGACCGACGCGGGTGTCCATGCCAGGGGAATGGCGGCCAGTGTCAAAATGAATACAGAGTTTTCCGAAGCTGAAATATGCGCATACCTGAACCGATATCTTCCGGATGACATCGCCGTAAAAGAGATCAGGGAGGCTTCCCCCAGATTCCATGCACGTTATAATGCGGTGGGAAAAACTTATTGCTACACTTGCTATGACGGGGAGGTTAAGTCCGTTTTTGACAGAAAGTATGTTACCCGCCTGGAGGAAAGACCGGATATTGCAAAAATGCAGCAGGCGGCAGAGTTTTTGAAGGGGGAACATGATTTCAGGAATTTCTGTGTCAACCCCAGAATGAAAAAATCCACGGTACGTTATGTGGATCGGATCGAGATTGCCCGCAGGGGCAGTTATATTACTTTTACACTTCATGGAAACGGCTTCCTGCAGAATATGGTGCGCATTATGGTGGGCACCCTGCTTGAGGTCGGCTGCGGCAGGATGACCTGTGACCAGATTAAGGCTGTATTGGAGGCAAAGGACAGGCAGAAAGCGGGTCCCACCGCTCCGGCGCAGGGGTTGTGCCTGATGGGTGTGGATTACTAAAGATACTTTGCAACCGCCGGTTGACAAATTTCCAAGCGCACTTGGTAGTTGTCAACCGGTATTTTTGCTATGATCTCCGTGTAACAATATGATTCACATGTGAAGCTTTGAAAGAAAAACAATCTTGACAATGGAATGGAGGAAACATTATGATTTTAGCAGAAAAGGTTGCACTATTGAGGAAGAAAAAAGGATGGTCACAGGAAGAACTGGCGGAGAAGCTGGGAATATCCAGACAGTCTGTGTCCAAATGGGAGTCGGGCGCATCCATACCGGATATTGATAAGATCATTATGCTCAGCAGGCTTTTTCAGGTCAGCACAGACTATCTGTTAAAGGATGAACTGGAAGCAGAGGGGGATGGAGTGCAGGAAGCAGTGGACCAGGAGGAGCAGGTGAAGCGGAGCGTTTCTTTGGAGGATGCCAATGCCTTCATGGAACTGACGCGGAAATATGCGCTTCCGGAAGCCCTGGCGGCAGCATTGTTTGTGCTCTGCCCTGTGCCCCTGATCCTGCTGGCAGGCCTGGCAGAAACGGGTCGGCTGGCCATAACGGAAGAAACAGCAGGCGGTGTGGGCGCTGGGATCCTGCTGGTTATGGTGGCGATAGGCGTCACTGTGTTTATTTTATGCGGAAGGTATACAGAACCCTATGACTTCCTGGACAAGGAAATGTTTACCCTGCAATATGGCGTGGAGGGAATTACCAGGAAAAATAAGGAGTTGTTTGCCGGACGGTTCCACACTGCCATTGCTGTCGGAGTGGTGCTTTGTGTCCTGGGGGCGGTGCCTTTGCTGCTCTTTGCTGCCATGGAAGCAGGAGATCTGCTGCTGATCGTCGGTGTGGCGGTACTGCTTTTGATGGTTGCCATAGCTGTGATCCTGTTTGTGTGGGCGGGGTCGATCCAGGGCAGCTTTCATAAGCTGCTGCAGTCGGGGGACTTTTCCCCTGCCCGGAAAGCCGCGTCAAAAAAGCTTGGCGCCTTCTCCGGAGCATATTGGTGCATCGTGGCGGCCATCTTTCTGGTGGTATTTGTGGACTTTAAATACAGCCAGAACTTCTTCTTTGATCTTTTTGGAAATAACAAGAACCCTAATATTGTGTTTGGAATGATCTGGGGTGTGGCAGGGCTGCTCTTTGCTGCCATACGGATTGTTTTGGGCAGTGTTGTCATGGGGAAGAGCGGTAACAGGACGGATTGACGTTCCGCCCGCCGGCTGCGGGGTGGAAGTGGAATATAAGGGATACAATATAAGGAATACAGGAAATACAAGAAATGAAGGGAATAACATGGTCATCGGTATTTGTATTACAATAGTGTTGGGGATATTTCTGGGCGACCTGTGGATCAAGGACAGGATCGAGAAGGCTGGCGGGGAGCATTTCCCCGCGGACCTTGCCGGAGGGCGGCTGATACTGAAAAGGTATCACAATACCGGCGCCATGTTGGACATGGGCGCATCCAGAAGAAAAGCGGTAATGGCAGTATCGGTTGTCCTGACGATCCTGATCAGCATTGTCTTTGTGATCAGTCTGGGACAGCGCGGGAACAACACTTTGCGGGTGGGGCTGGCGCTTCTGCTGGGAGGTTCCTTCAGCAACACATACGACCGCCTGAAACGCAAATACGTGGTGGACTATCTGAGTTTCAATGTAAGGTGGAAATGGTTTCAGAGGATCGTGTTTAACCTTTCGGACTTCTGTATTATCATAGGCTCGCTCCTGACAGTGCTTACACTGTCAAATTGAAAAATTCCGTCCTGCCGTGATGGTGGTTCCAACCTTGCCCCGGATGGCGTCCTTCACCCTGTCTATGGACGTGATGATCACTTTTCCGGAGGAAACCTTTTCCAGGTATGCGATGGCGGCCTCGATCTTGGGCAGCATGGTGCCTTTCCCGAATTCCTCCGCGGCGATCATTTCTTTGGCTTCTGTCGCAGTCATACTGCTGATGGGGGTCTGTCCTTCCCTGCCGAAATCTTTGTATACATAATCCACGCCTGTGAGAATGATCAGTTCATCGCAGACCAGGTCGGAAGCCAGCTTACCGGCAATGGCATCCTTTTCAATGACTGCGGAGGCGCCCTTCAGGGCGTGATGCTGCTCGATCACGGGAATCCCGCCGCCGCCGCAGGCAATCACCACCTGGCCGGCGTCAGCCAGGGTGCGGATTGATTCGATCTCCACAATGTCAATAGGCTTAGGCGCGGCCACCACACGGCGGAATCCCTGGCCGGGATCTTCTTTTACATAGTTGCCCTTCTTGACTTCTGTTTCCGCGTCCTCCCTGGACATATAGCGTCCGATCACCTTGGTAGGCTCATAAAATGCCTCGTCGTAAGGATCCACCGTCACCTGGGTCAGGATCGTGCTGACCGGTTTGGAAATCCCGCGGCTGAGCAGCTCCGCACGCAGGGAATTTTGGATATCATAGCCCACATACCCCTGGCTCATGGCGGAACAGACACACATGGGGGCGGGAGTGTAGTCAATGTAGACACGGCGCAGCTCTGTCATGGCCTTGTGGATCATGCTGACCTGGGGACCGTTGCTGTGCGTGATGGTCAGCTGGCAGTCAGCCTCCACCAGATCCGCCAGCGCCCTGGCGGTTTTCTTTACGGCATCCCGCTGTGCCTCGGTGGTATAGCCCAGCGCGTCATGTCCCAGAGAAACAACAACCTTTTTCTTACTCATGTGAATGTACATACCTTTCCTGAAATTTCTGTAGCTTCTGTAGCATTAATGGGATAAGTATACCATATTTATGAATAAAAGCAAAGACCTATTGATTTTCTGTGAAAGGAAAGGTATTCTATTGGTGAAGTACCAGGCAGCCAATGGGGAACCAACAAGGAAGCAACAGGGAACCAACCAGGCAGCCAACAGGGAACCAACAAGGAAGCAACAGGGAACCAACAAGGAACCGACGGGCAACTAACAGGGAACCAACAAGGAACCGACGGGCAACTAACGAGCAACCAACGGGGAACTAACAGAGAACAAATAAAGAAAAAATAAAGGACAAGAGGTATACGCAAATGGAGAAAAACAGATTGTTTCCACAGATAAACGGGCTGGTTCACGGAGGGGATTACAACCCGGACCAGTGGCTGGACAGACCCGACATCCTGGCGGAGGATATCCGCCTGATGAAAAAGGCAGGAATCAACAGCGCCACGCTGGGCGTCTTTTCCTGGTCCGCCTATGAGCCGGTGGAAGGTGAATTTCACTTCGAGTGGATGGAGGAGATCATAGAGAACCTGTATCAGAACGGCATTTATACGGTGCTCTCCACGCCCTCCGGCGCAAGGCCGGCATGGCTGGATGCGGCTTATCCGGAGGCCATGCGTGTGAATGAACTGGGGCTTCGCAACCATCACGGCATCCGGCATAATCACTGTATGTCTTCCCCGAAATTCCGGGAGAAGGTGGGCATCATTGACAGAAAACTGGCGGAAAAATTCGGCGCCCATCCCGGCGTGATCATGTATCATATTTCCAATGAACTGGGCGGGGAGTGCTACTGCCCTCTCTGCGCAAAGCGGTTTCAGGAATACCTGGCGGACAAATACAATCATGATATTGAGAAACTGAACCATGCATGGTGGACTTCCTTCTGGAGCCATCATTACAACAGCTTTGAGCAGATAGAGCCTCCGTTCCAGAATGGCGAGACCAGCGTCATGGGACTGAACCTGGACTGGAAACGGTTTACCACATGGAATATGAACGACTTCATGAAGCATGAGATCGGCACGCTCCGCAGCGTGACGCCGGATATCCCTGTGACCACCAATTTCATGCGGTTGTTCGAGGGGCTGGACTATAGGAAGATGGCGCCGGAGCTGGATGCCATTTCCTGGGACAATTATCCTTTTTACCACAATGATTATGAGACCTTTGCCGACACCATGGCGGATACAGCTTTCCAGCATGCAGTGATGCGCGGACTGAAGCGGGGGACGCCTTTCATGATGATGGAGAGTGCGCCCGGCATGGCGAACTGGCATCCGTACAATAAGCCCAAACGTCCCGGAGTCCATGCATTGTCCTGTCTGCAGGCTGTGGCCTGCGGTTCGGATACCGTGCAGTATTTCCAGTGGCGGAAGGGAAGGGGTTCCTATGAGCAGCATCACGGCGCGGTGGTGGACCACCTGGGAACGGACGACACCAGAATATTCCGGGAGGTAGCCCAGGTGGGCGAGTCCATGAAAAAGCTGGCGGCGGTGGCGGGGACGCTGGTAAACGCGAAGGCGGCGCTGCTTTTCGACTGGGATAACCGCTATGCGATCAAGGATGTGAAGGCGCTGGCCGATGAGACGAAGAAATATGAGGATACCTGTATCGGCATCTGGAAACAGTTCCTGAAACTGGGCGTGGAGATGGATATTGTGGGTTCCGACGAGGATCTGAGCCAGTATGACCTGGTGGCGGCTCCCATGCTCTATCTCCTGCAGCCCGGGACGGCGGAGAACCTGAAATGTTTTGTGGAGCGGGGCGGACAGCTGATTGCCACTTATTTCACAGGGTATGTGGACAGCGACCAGCTGTGTTATCTGGGCGGCTTCCCCGGGGACGGTCTTTTGGAACTGTTCGGCATTGTCAGTGAGGAGATCGACACCTATTACCCCTCCGACCGGAACCATATCCGGTTTGAATACGGCGGAACCTGGGAGGTATTTGATTATGCGGAGATCCTCCGGGTGAAGGACGCCCGGGTGCTGGCCAGGTACACGGAGGACTTTTATGCGGATACGGCGGCCCTGACCTGCAAAGAATATGGCAGGGGCAAGGCGTACTATATGGCGGCCAGGGTGAAGCCGGAGGAAATGATCCCCCTGTTTGAGCGGATGCTGGCTGATGCCGGGATCCCGGTGAGGAAGCTTCCTGCGGGTGTGGAGTGCCATGTCAGGACAGGAGAGGAAGGCAGCTACGCGTTCTATCTGAACGGAAATGCAGGGCCGGTGGAGGTGGAGGGCGCAGAAGGCGTGGATCTGCTGACCGGCGCGGAAATCCGCGGGAAGCTGACGCTGCCGGGATATGGCGTGGCGGTGCTTTCGGACGCCCTAGAGCGTGTTTGAAAATTCATTCCCGCCATCTGCACGCCCCACTTTGCGGCATCTTTGCCCCTCATTCGGTCAACGTAGCCCACTACGCCTCCCTCATTCGGGTCAAATCTGCCACAAATTGTGACGCACAGCTGACGGAAAGCATTTTTCAAACACGCTCTAGTACATCGATGCATTAATTCCTGAGTAATCAGTACTCGCTGTTCACGTCATTGCTGCGTTGTTGTCGGTCAACAATTGCTTTAGCAATTTGATACCGCATCGCCTCCCTCCGCCGCCTTGCACTGACGCAAACATCAAGCGCTTATTACTTCAGGATTAATGCAACGATGTGCTGGAATGATTTTGTGGGGGATGATAGTCTGTCAACGGGTCAGAAGGAGAAGTATGGAATGGACGTTATGAAAGAGGAAGTATATACAGTCAACGATATCTATGCCCTGCCGGACGGGGAAAGGGCTGAGGTGATCGATGGACGGATTTACTACATGGCGCCTCCAAGCAGAAGCCATCAGAAAATCTCCGGGTATCTGTATCATGAGATATATCATTATATAAAAAGTAACGGCGGCGCGTGCGAAGTGTATTCCGCTCCTTTTGCAGTATTTTTGAATGAAGATGGCAGGAATTATGTGGAGCCGGATATTTCTGTCGTTTGTGATCTGTCCAAGCTGGATGACAAGGGATGTCATGGCGCTCCTGACTGGATCATTGAAATTGTTTCTCCGGGCAGCAGATCCAGGGATTACATGACTAAATTGTTTAAATACCGCACGGCAGGAGTGAGGGAATACTGGATCGTTGACCCGGACAAACAGATGGTGATGGTTTATGGATTTGAAAAGGATACGGTAGAACAGTACGGCTTTGGTGAAGCGGTACCAGTCGGGATTTATGAGGGGGCTGTGATAAAAGTGGAATAGCCGGATCCTGTTACCCACAGGATCCGGTCAGGCCGGAAAGCACCTGATCCAGTACATCAAAATATTCTTCAAAAGTCTTTTTGCAGCAGCCGGGGTTGTCGATGACGATCCCGGCGCTTCGCAGTCCCGTCAGGGAGAAGCCCATGGCCATACGGTGGTCGTCATAGGTTTCGACCAGGGATGCTTTCGGCTGGCCTGGGTAAATCGTAATGCTGCTTTCCGTCTCTTCGCACCGGATTCCCATTTTACGAAGCTCCGTGACAATGGCGGTGATCCGGTCGCTCTCCTGAAAGCGGATGTGTCCGATCCCCGTGATGGTAGTGGGGCTGTCGGCGTAAGGCGCAATGGCGGCCAGGGTGATGGCCTGGTCGGAGCAGGCCGACAGATCCGCCGTGACACCGTGGAAAACGCCGTCTGCGGGAGGCTCCACCAGGATCCCCTCCCCGGTATCGGAGACGGAGCAGCCCATTTCCCCTAACAAACGGATAAAAGCCACATCCCCCTGCAGGGAGTCGAAATGTACCTGCTGCACCTGCACGGAAATCCCCAGAAGGGGACTCATGGCATAAAAATAGCATGATGCGGAGACGTCAGGTTCGACCTGGTAATCCAGCGCCCGGTAGGACTGTCCCGATGCCGTGCGGTAGCCCATGGGAAGCGTGCTGTTGATACAGCCGTTGCAGCTGTGATTCTCATTGTTGCCTCCGCAGTAATATAAGGGCGCGGCGGTTACCCCGAACTGCTCCATCATTTTAACCGTCATATCGACATATGCCCGTCCGTGGGTTCCTTCTATATAAGTAGTAAAATCCTGCTCCGACAGGCAGGAGGCGATCAGAAGCGCGCTCAGGAACTGGCTGCTGGAGTCTATATTGACGGAGATCCGGTCTTTTTGGAAGCCATGGCTGATCAGTGTGAAGGGAAAGTGGCCGGGCTCCCCGCAAACCACCTCGCAGCCCAGTTCCTTCAGGGAATCCAGCAGGGGCGCCATGGGCCGTTTCCGCATCTGTTCCGAGGCGTCCATATGGTAGACACCATGGGAAATGCCCAGATAAGCGGTCAGGAACCTTGCCGCAGTTCCGGCGCTTCCCACGAACTGTTCCGCCTCTGCCCTGGGCACGGCGCCGCCATGTCCCTCCACGGCGATCACTTTCGCCGCTTCGTCCACAGAGGTCTCAAAGCCCAGGTCCTGAATGCATTTCAGGAAGTGCCTGGAATCGTCGGAAAACAGGACGCCCCGCAGCGTGGACCTGCCGTCGGCAAGGGTGGCAAGCAGCAGGGCTCTGTTGGTAATGCTCTTGGAGCCGGGAACGGATACCTTGATGGGCGCCTGTAAGCCTGCGGCTGCCTTACGGGCTTGCAGGGTCTGGTAAATGGCTGGTACGGAATAAGTTTTCTTCATAGTTGGATTCCTTTTTTATTTTCAGGGCAGGGTTATGGGAAATTCATAGTTGAAAAATCAGCCCCAATAACTTACAATACACTTAACAGAACAGCTATTTCTTATTTTTCAAATTAGGAATTGCAATGATTAGTAAAGCCATAGTGAGCATGATTTGCATTTCTTCATATGTACTCATAATAATCACCCCTTCCACAGAACTCGGATCAGGTGAGGGCACGTCCCCCGGCTGCCCTATTAAGCATATTATGTTATCAAGGCTCATGTCGTTTCATTGTAATCACACATATTAGTATAAAATAAAAATTCCCCCTTGACAATAGTGAACATAAGTAGTAATATACAATCCATAATATTCCTATTAAATAACTAGGAATTGGGCCATGCAGGGAGTCGTGGAAATGGAGACATGAAAGTGAAATCACGGAAACGAAATCACGGAAACGAAATCACGGAAACGAAATCACGGAAACGAAATCGCGAAAACGAAATCGCGAAAATGAAATCGCGAAAACAAAATCATGGAAACAAAAACGTGGAGACGAAAACACGGAGACGAAGACATGGCAATGAAAATATGGAATTGGATTGGAGGAGAACAGTATGGGAAAAATTTATGCAAGCGCAACGGAACTGATCGGACACACTCCTTTGCTTCAGGTCAGTAATTACGCCGGGGATCAGGGGATCACGGAAGCTGTCCTGCTGGCGAAGCTGGAATATCTGAATCCTGCCGGCAGCGTGAAGGACCGTGTGGCCCTGGCCATGATCGAGGACGCGGAGAAGAAAGGAACCTTAAAGCCCGGCGCCACCATTATCGAGCCCACCTCCGGCAACACCGGGATCGGCCTGGCCAGCGTGGCGGCGGCGAAGGGATATAAGACCGTGCTGACCCTGCCCGAGACCATGAGCGTGGAGCGCAGGAATCTGTTAAAGGCATACGGGGCGGAACTTGTCCTCACCGAGGGGGCGAAGGGTATGAAGGGCGCTATCGCCAAAGCGGAGGAACTGCAGAAGACCATTCCCGGGGCAGTGATCCTGGGGCAGTTCGACAATCCCGCCAATCCGGCTGCCCATGCGGCTGCCACAGGCCCTGAGATCTGGGAAGATACGGAGGGAAAGGTGGATATCTTTGTGGCAGGCGTGGGCACCGGCGGTACAGTCACCGGTATCGGTACATTCCTGAAATCAAAGAATCCCGCCATTAAGGTGGTTGCCGTGGAGCCCGCGGATTCCCCCGTGCTTTCCGGCGGACAGCCCGGCCCCCACAAGCTGCAGGGCATTGGGGCGGGGTTTGTTCCTTCTATATTAAATACACAGATTTATGACGAGGTCTTCACCGTGACCACGGAGGAAGCCTTTGCCACAGGACGTCTGATTGCCCGTAAGGAAGGAATCCTGGTGGGCATCACCTCCGGCGCGGCGCTATTCGCGGCGGCACAGATTGCAAGGCGCCCTGAGAACAGGGGAAAGACCATTGTAGCCCTGCTTCCCGACTCCGGTGACAGATATCTTTCCACGCCGATGTTTACAGAAGCCTGAACTTGTGGTAAACTGCCTAAGGAACAATTCCTCTGTGAAATGTCGGCGGTAAGGAACTGTTCCCAAATAACCTGTCATATTCCTTGCCTTTTTCTCCGCCCGCACCGCTTAAAAATCAGTTACATAGCCCGCTATGCGCCTGATTTTTAAGTGGCACCGGCGAAGAAAAATCCTGCGGACTATTGACATGTTATTTCGGGACAGTTCCTAAACACTGAACTCCCGAATGGCAAGGCCAAAGTGTGAGAACGATGGTTTTAGGAAAACGATGATCAAGGCGTTTTGTAATGGCAGTTCTGACCGGCCGGACAGATGCGGAGTGAAACCGGAGGGATACTGTCACTGGTACATTTGCCTGATTCTTTGGAAAGCAATGCGCCAGGGAAAGGCGTAGAAAATGGAACCTATCATTCAGATTCAAAAGGTCACCAAGACATTTCTGGGAAAGGACAATCAGGTAGAGGCGCTCAAGGGCATCACCCTTGATATTGAAAAGGGCGATATCTACGGCATCATCGGTATGAGCGGTGCGGGAAAGTCTACCCTGGTGCGTTGCCTGAACTTCCTGGAAAAGCCCACCACGGGCACGGTATTGATTGAAAATAAGGACCTGTCCGCCATGACGGAAAAGGAACTTCGGCATACCAGGACGGAGATCGCCATGATCTTCCAGCACTTTAATCTGCTGATGCAGAGGAATGTCCTGGACAATGTATGCTTCCCCATGGAGATTGTGGGGATGAAAAAGGCGGATGCCAGAAAGCGTGCCATGGAACTTCTGGAGATCGTAGGGCTTTCCGAGAAGGCGAAGAGTTATCCCGCGCAGCTTTCCGGCGGACAGAAGCAGAGGGTCGCTATCGCCAGGGCACTGGCCAACAACCCCAAGATCCTGCTCTGTGACGAGGCTACCAGCGCCCTGGACCCCACCACCACGAAGTCGATCTTACAGCTGCTGCAGCAGATCAACAGGGACTATGGCATTACCATTGTGATTATCACCCATGAGATGACGGTGGTGCAGGAGATCTGCTCCCATGTGGCCATTATTGACAACGGCGAACTGGCGGAGCACGGGACGGTGGAGGAGGTATTTACCTCGCCCAAAACCCCGGCGGCGAAGAAGCTGGTATTTATGATCAATCCCCAGATGGCGGAGATGCGCAGCAAAAGGTGTATCCGCATCGTGTTTGTGGAAAATTCCTCCTTTGAACCGGTGATCGCCAACATGATCCTGGAGTGTAAGGCGCCGGTGAACATCCTGCTGGCGGACACCAAGGATATCAACGGGATTGCCCATGGGCAGATGATCCTGCAGCTGCCGGAGGATGAGAATATTGCGGCGAAGATGATCCATTATTTACGGGAGAGAAAGCTGACGGTGGAGGAGGTGGATTCCTATGTGGAATGAGATCGTTACATACTGGCAGCAGGAGGGAACCATCATGACACCCATGGTAAGCTATCTGCTGGAAAATATCTGGGTGACGCTATACATGACGGTAGTGTCCACCGTGCTGGCTTATGTGCTGGGACTGCCCATGGGAATTGCCATGGTGGTCACGGCGCCGGGGGGACTGCGGTCCAATCATGTGGTATACAGAATCCTGGATTTTGTGGCCAATATTGTGAGAAGTGTTCCGTTCCTGATCCTGCTGATTTTGGTGATACCCCTGACCCGCATCCTTGTGGGGAAAGCCTACGGCCCCACCTCCGTGATCGTGCCCCTGGTACTGGCGGCGGCGCCCTTCATTGCGAGAATGGTGGAATCCTCCCTGCTGGAGGTGGACAAGGGCGTGATCGAAGCGGCCCAGAGCATGGGCGCCAACCTTTGGACGATCATCTGGAAGGTGATGCTGGCGGAGGCCAGGACCTCGCTGATCGTGGGCGCCACCATTGTGCTGGGAACCGTCCTGGGCTATTCCGCCATGGCGGGTATCGTGGGCGGCGGCGGACTGGGCGACATTGCCATCCAGTACGGCTACTACCGCCGGGACAATGAAGTCATGTGGCTGTGCGTGATCCTGCTGGTGGTGCTGGTACAGGGTATGCAGTACATAGGAACCAGGATTTCCAAGAAGATGGACAAAAGGGTACGTTGACAGTTGGTACTGACAGCCGGAATGGAGGCTGTTTAGTATAGAGAAAGTTTCGGCATGAGGCATGAGGGGAATCTCCGGGGGTACAATGGAATCAGATACCATAATGGCCGGGATGCCGCAAACAATACCATGAGTGGTAAAGGAGGATACATTATGAAAAAGAAACTGATTGCGCTTTTAAGCGCGGCTGCCCTGACGGCAGGGGTACTGACCGGCTGCGGCGGCGGAAGTGACGACAAGACGATCAAGGTGGCGGCGTCCGCCGTGCCCCATGCGGAGATCCTGGAGCAGGCGAAGCCCATCCTGGCGGAGCAGGGCTACACCCTGGAGGTCCAGGTGTTTGAGGACTATGTGCAGCCCAACAATGTTGTGGATTCCGGCGACTTTGACGCCAACTATTTCCAGCATATCCCTTATCTGGAGAACTTCAATGAGGAACATAACATGAACCTGGTGAATGCGGGAGGCATCCATTATGAGCCCTTCGGGCTTTATCCCGGAAAGGAAACGGACCTGGCAAATATGCAGGGTGCTACCATAGCGGTTCCCAACGACACCACCAATGAGGCACGTGCGCTGCTGCTGCTCCAGGACAACGGCTACCTGACGCTGAAAGAGGGCGCCGGCCTGAATGCCACCAAGCTGGATATTGTGGATAACCCTTATAACATTGAGATCGTTGAACTGGAGGCGGCACAGATCCCCAGAACCCTTCCCGATGTTTCCTTCGGCGTCATGAACGGCAATTATGCCCTCCAGGCAGGCTACACGGTGGCGGAGAACGCGCTGCTGTACGAGAGCGTCGATTCCGATGCGGCAGCGACCTATGTGAATGTGATCGCCGTAAAGCAGGGAAACGAAAATTCCGACAAGATCAAGGCACTGGTTGACGTGCTGAAATCTGACGCCATCAAGGATTACATCAATGAAAATTATAACGGCGGTGTGATTCCTTATAAATAGGATGGGATTCAAACAGTTCAGACAGGACATTGAACTGTTAAGACGGATTGGCATGGCCGAAGGGTTAAATTCAGGGTATCGATATGAAGATTTCAACGAAAGGCAGATATGCGGTGCGGGTCATGCTTGACCTGGCGCTGAATCATACGGGAGAGTGCATCAAGGTCAAGGATATCGCCGCCAGACAGGGCATTTCCGAGAAATACCTGGAGCAGATCATCGCCGTGCTGAATAAGGCAGGTTATGTGAAAAGTGTCCGCGGCGCCCAGGGCGGTTATAAGATCGCCAGGGCGCCGGAGGAATACACCGTGGGGATGATCCTGCGGCTGACGGAAGGCTCCATGGCGCCCGTGGCCTGTCTGGACGAAGGCGCGGAGGAGTGCGAGCGCTGCGATACCTGCGAGACGCTGCAGGTCTGGAAAGACCTGTACGCGGCCATCAATCAGGTCATCGACAATGTGACCATCGCGGATCTGGTGGAAAGACGCCGGAAGCGTGAGGGGAATCTGGATTACAGTATATAACAGCATCTTGTGCATGACTGTATTATACAATATGGCGGCAGATGAAGCATGCCGAAGATATGTGCCGAAAATATATGCTAAAGACATATATTGATAGTCGACCGATATTTAGTATATTGACTAAATTGAAAGATTGGGATAATATAAAGTATACTTTATGTTATTCTGATCTTTTTTTGTATGAAAGAATTACAAAAGAAAGTAACGCAGAAATGGGGAAGACGTATGCTTAAAATTGCAGTATGTGATGACGAGGGAAGCGACAGGGAGAAAGTCTGTGAACTGATCCGGCAATTTGGGCGGAAGGACACCAGGGAATTTGATATACAGCAGTTTGAATCAGGGGAACAGTTTTTAGGGAGCGATTATGAACCTGACATTTTGTTTTTGGATATTGTCATGTATGAAAAGGACGGCATACAGACAGGGGCTGAAATGAAAAGGCGCCATCCTGACGCGCTCATCATCTATACAACAAATTTCAACGAGCAAATGTCAACGGCGTTCAATCATATACACGCATTTGGATATCTGGTGAAGCCGATTTCGGAAGACGACCTGTTCCGTATCCTGACAGATGCTGTCCAACAGGCGGTAAACAGGGAAAAGGGGTGCTGCGTTACCTTCCTGACTGAGAACAATACCATAGCAGAACTGCCGGTTAAGGACATATTGTATTTTGAATATCTCAGCCGGAAGATCAGGATTGTCACGTGGGATGGAACATATCTGTGCGCTTCGGAAAAGATCGGCAGGATAGCGGAAAAAATGAAACCTTATGGTTTTATCATGTCACACCAGAGTTTTGTTGTCAACCTTTATCAGGTGGAGTCGATAGACAGGCAGATGCTGGTCATGAAAAACGGGGAAAGAGTATACTTGGCGCAGAAAAGGGCTTCCTCTGTCAGAAAGCAGCTGATGCAGCTTGCGGAAGAATCATTAAACAAAACACAAAGGGTGCGAAGGCAGGCCTCACGGAAGGGAGATACTGCTTAATGGAGATGCAGCTGCTCGATCATCTGGGAAAATTTATGTCATGTACTGTTACCGTATTTATAATGTTTCAGTATTTTGACACAAAATATGCGCGCAGGTTTTATTCCAGATTTTTGTATACCATAATAAAGTTTCTTTGCCTGTCAGCAAATTATATGCTGTACTTGATAGATAATCCGGTTGTAAATATGCTATTTTGGCTGGTCATGACATTATTTGTCGGGGGTACGCTTTACTATGACAATCATTTGGGGAGAATAAAATGTTTCATTATCAATTATGTATTCGTGCTTTCCAATGCCATCTGCGAAGCGGTAGGAGTGATGCTGGTCAACGCTGCAAATTATTTTTTGCACTTAAATCAGGATAGATATACCTTTTCGTTTGTGCGGACCGTAGCAGGCTCTGCAGCATGCGTGCTGCTGTATTATCTGGTTCTAAAGCGTATTTTTATTCAAAAGAAGGCGGAACGCATATTTGTTGTCCAATACCTGATCTATGCTGTCGCTGCGGTCTACGTGTTGGTCAGCATAGGAGAAATTCTGGTTCTGGGTACCCGGGAGACGGACAGCATTGCATTCAGGTTTATGATTTTAAACGCTTTTTTTGGAATTTTTCTCAATCTGTATTTATTTTATCTGTTGGACGCATTCGCAGAAAATAGGGAACTGAAATACAGGATAACATTATATGAAAAGCAGGAAAAGCTTAATTACGAGTATTATGCAAAGCAGGCGGACAATTATAAGATTACGTTGTCGTTCCTCCATGATTTCAGAAAGCATGTAAAGGTTCTCAGGGAACTTGACCAGAAAGGGAAATTACTGGAAGTACAGAGTTATGCCAATGCCGTTGAAAATATGCTGTCCCCGCTATTGGTGAAGCAGTATTGCAGAAATGTAATATTAAATATCATCATAGATGATAAAGTGGAATTTTGCGCTAAAAACGGGATTGATTTTGAGGTGGAAGTCTATGGCATCGATATTGATTTTATGGAGCCCATCGATATAACAACGATTTTCGGCAATCTGCTGGACAATGCGGTGGAAGCCTGTAAGGAAATGGAAAAGAGACATATTGTGTTGGAGGCAAAAGCATTTAACGGTCTGATATACGTGCAGCTTTCCAATTCGTTTTCAGGAAAAACCAGATGGGATTCCAGGGGATTCCCTTTGTCAAATAAAGGCGAGCAGCATGGTATCGGATTAAAAAATGCAGAGAAAATCCTGAAAAAATATAATGGCAGTATGGAATTTTCTACAGTGGAGGATATGTTTACCGTAAAGATCCTGCTTAGTAGCTGTAAGGCGTCCTGCTGATCCTTGCAGTCAATGGGACAGCAAGTCCTGGCGGCTCTGGATATGTTAAGCACTTAGGAACTGTTAAAGAATTAATCTTCACATTTGACTTGTCTGGGATTGCAAATGCTGCGTTGGTCTACGCTCCGCTTCGGTCCGTGCTGGACGTGTGCCACTGGCACACAGCACCATCAGTCGACGATGCCCACATCGTCTCCTTCTTCCGCCTTGCTTTTGCAATCTCATCCTGCGTCAAAGTGTAAAGTTAATTCTTAACAGTTCCTTAGCAATGATTTCTTGCACAAGGTGGCAAAAATTTGGTTCCGGTTTATCCGGTTTAGGGTTTTGTCAGACTATATACGGATATTTATAAATGCAGGCAGATGGGATGAAACTCATCTGCTTTTTCTTCCCTTTTCTTTCTCTTTTTATATTTCCTTTCTCCTTTTTCTCTCTATTCCTCTTAAAACAGTCTATTGTTTTACCCATTTAATCGCCCTGCCCATGTAATCAGAATGATGAAAATTGTCGAATAGGTAGAAATATTGTCGAATATGTAAAAAATATTGCAAGATTAGTAAATCGCTGTAATATATAACACAAAAACAGGAGGTGACCAGAATATGTCAAAGATGAAAAAGGTGCTTTTTTCGCTGGTGGCAAAAGCTGCATATAGCGAGGCAAAAATGGAAGCAGATTCTGCGTGCTTTTGCTTTGCATACCAGCTGAAGATGCCCCAAAGGGTAAAAGACCTGAAGAAAAAAAGGTAAGGAGCGGAAAGAGGAACGCTATGACAGAAAGACTGTTGGATCAGATGGTGAAATGGAATGTTATTCGTAGGGAAGACGAGGAAATATACCGGTTTGGCCTGGAAGGGGTACTGCTGAAATCATTGCATTATATGTCCTACCTGTTGCTGGCGCTCCTCTTTCGGCAAGCGGCGCCATTTCTCCTGTTCTTTGCAGCGTTTCTGTTGCTGAGGAAGAATGCGGGAGGCTATCACGCGAAGACACGGGGATGCTGTTACCTGATTTCCTGTGCCACAGTCATATGCGTGCTGACCGCCATGCAAATGGTCTCCAAATGGGAGGACGCAGGGAGCATAATGGGCGGTCTGACACTGGCGGCAGATATGGTTGTCTGTATGGCAGCGCCGGTGGAAAATGAAAACAGACTGCTGGATGAGGAAGAAAAAAAGTATTTCAGAAAAAGGAGCCTGGGTTTGCTGGCGGCAGTCAATGTCTTTTTCTGGCCGCTGAACATACTGGGAGAGAAAACCTGGGCATCGGCGCTTATGCTGGCAGTTGTCTGTGAAGCCATGCTACTGATATTGGGAAAGCTGCAAAATGGCAGGGATGAGTTTGAGACTGGGCAGGAACAGGAAATCAGGAATGAATGCAAGGAATCAAAAAAATGTAAGGAATTGTAAAAATATAAGGAATTATAAGAATATACGGAATTGCAAGGGTATAAGGCATTGCAGGGATATATGGAATTGCAAAGATGCCAGGGAGTATGTGAAAAAGCTGGCATTGGCAGTATTGATTGTCCTGCTGTGTATTGTGGCAATCCCTGTGTATGCCGCAGAGACGGACAAGGATATCAATCAGATTGTTTTCCTGCTGGATGGCAGCAAGTCTATGGACGGGGAGCGGTGGCAGGAAGCTTTGGACAGTGTTTTGACAGTAGCCGCCATGCTGCCTGACGATTATCAGACCGCACTGATCATTTACAGTGAAAACGTTGATATCCAGGTGGGGTTTGACCAGTCCCTCCCTGAGAGGATACTGGAACTGCGGGAGACCAGGCAGAGAGGATATACCAATACGGGGGAAGCGCTGGAGACGGCGCTGACCATGTTTGATTCGGATGTATCGGGTCAAAAGCGGGTGGTGATTATTTCGGATGGGGAAATCAGCATGCGCACCCAGGAGGAGACCCAGGCAGCCTCGGAGCGTTATGACAATGCTGTGAGACAGACGGTAGCAGAAGGCGTTACGATAGATATTCTTCTGTATGAGACAGAAGAGATTGAGGAGCAGATCACACAGGGGGCCGATCAGACGGAGGGCTTTGTTTTCCGCAGAACAGAATACAACACGGCAGAACTCTTTTCTGAAAAATACTTATTCGATCAGCTGGGTCTGGCAAGGATCATGCTGGGGTCGTCAGATTCTTCCGACAGTTTTTCTGGTATATCTCTGCAGGATACTTATGCAGACCGGGTAAAGATTCTGTTGACGGCAGGAAGCAGGATAGAAGATATTCATGTGGCCTGCCAGAGCAAAGAGGTTCAAATGATCCAGGGCGAAAAATGCACAGTCGTTATTCTGGATCAGCCCATGGAGGAAATCGTTGACCTGCAATATACATTGGCTGAAAAAGGACGGATGAACGCTTTTCTGGTAAAAGAGTACAGTCTGACAGTGACTGCGGAAGCTGCTTTTCAGCCGGAAATCAATGCACATCGCATTCAGGTGAATATTGTGGATTCCAGCGGTAAGGACATCTTCGAGAATGAGAATATCAGGAACAACATAAATATCCGGATCGATGGGGAAAAGGTTCCGTTTGAGGTTCGTCAGGGAAAGGCTTATATCACCTGTCCGTCGGAAGTATCCCGGACAATAAGTCTCCTTGTGGATCTGAGCGGCCTGAACAGTATTGTGGACTGTCAGGGCGCGGAAAGGGATCTTTGGCTTGAGGTGCCCCTGCCGGAGGAGCCGGAGGAAGAACCGGATTACCTTTTGATCGCAATTCTGGCACTGTGTGCATTCCTGGTTCTGGCAGGAATCCTTATCTTTGTGTTGTATTTGAAAAGATCCAGACCTGTTCCGGCGCCGGCAGAAGATCGGCCGGAGCCCAGTAAGTACAGTTATACAGGGATGTTAAAGATATATATTACCCGCACAAGGTCAGGATACGACATCCCGCCGCTGTCCTTTAATCTGTTCAGGACATCCGCGGGGCGGGTGATTTCCCTGCAGGAAGTTATAAAGAACTGTGATGTGAAGGAGGAATTTCCCGGGGCGGAGGCAATCTATTTCAAGGCAGCCGCCAACAGGACTTTGATCTTGACCAATAATTCGGACTGTACCATTATGAAGAACCGCGAGATTTTGATGAAAAAGCAAAGCTATCAGCTGCCCCTGGATTCCAAGGTGGATATTTCCTTTGAGGACGAGATCAGCGAACTGACCTTCCAGTACAAGGAAGCATAGCCTGCTTTTAAAATAAGGTAAAGGAGAGTGGAAAGAATGGATACGATAAACCAGACAAACAGGACGCTGCTTCTGGATGTCATCAATCCGGATATGCCGGACCTGCTCACTCTGGTGGGAGACGTGAAGGGGATTGACAGCCTGGACGATGACAAGATGAAGGAGATCAACCAGTACCTGGAATGTCACAGCTATGAGGAGATGGAGAGAAAGTTTCAGCCGGTAGTGTGGTCCTTTTTCGACGCAAATTCCCAGTCTGTAAAGTATACGCTGGAGAGGCCGGAGAGCATGCCGGAGTCGATGCTGACGCCTATCTATCTGAATGAGTTTGAAAATTTCCAGAAGACCATCCTGTCCGTGATGCAGTCCAGGAAGGCACAGGGGCTTTTGAACACGGAATTCAGCTATGAGAAAGTGCTGGAAATGATATCCCCTAAGAAGGTGATGGAGGATATCAAACAGGTGCGGAAGGAGCTTCAGTACAATTACAAGAAGTTCACGGAACTGGAGGATGGCGATCCTCAGAAGCTGGATATCGGGGACAAGCTGAACCTCCTGTTTGAGGATGCCAGCACAAATTACAATAATGTCATGGCCATGCTGCCCCTGGCTATTGAGGATATCAAGACAAGGCTGTTTCTGGGCGCCAGTGAGCAGCAGGGAGAGCATGCGGAGATCGTTCCCGGATATCTTTCCATGGGAAACAATGGCGAATTAAAGGTTCTGGAAGCCAAAAAGGAAGAAAGCACTACCCTGGCGCTGCGTGACGACAATATCAACACGGGATTGATTGAGGCCATAAAAGAGGATTACCAGGCGCTGAACAGCGATTCCAACGATTATGTGCAGAACCTGGTGGTGCGCACCTTCTGCCCCCTGGTATCCACGGAGCAGACAGTGGTGGATGTGGAAGCTGAGGTTGCCAACTATAACAGTTACCTGGAGTTTTACCGTGCCTCAAAGGATAACTTTATCAAGGTTGTGAAGCCTCTTCTGGAAAAACTCCTGGGAATCAGGATGTTCTTTGACCAGTATAAGGTTAAGGCGAAGGGAATGGCCCCGGTTCTGGTAGTTGCAAATATATCCCCTGAGATGCTGGCTAAAAGTTCTAACCTTCCCAGGCTGATTACTTACCTGAACACTACCAACAGCAAGAATAATTTCAAGGATACCATATGGTACGCAATCTATCCCAATGTGGCCTGGAGCCAGGATGTGACCAACCGGATCCAGAGGGAGCGCTTCAAAGGGAATGTGAAGAAGGCGGGTACGGACGTATACAGCATGGAAGCGCTGGCAACCTTGCTGGATGTGTTCAAGGACTACCGTGTGGAGACGTTTTTCTCCTTTGAAAACAGGGAGGAGACCACCTTCAATGCCCTGGCGGCGGAAGGAATCGAGAAGGCCATTGAGAAATGCGCGCCTTTGACTGGGAAGTCGTTCAGTGAATTTGCCATTCCGGTATTGCCTAACTTTACCGTGATACCCAGGAATAAATCCGGCATTATCCTGGACAGCAGGATGAGGGTCACGGAAGACAATGTGGTTGAAATGTCCAAGGAGAAGGAAGACATCATGCGGCTCTGGATCGAAGGCGTCTACATCAACGGCGCCTATGTGGCGGCGGGATTCCGGGCGGCGTGCCAGTGTCCGGAATTCCTGAAGGATCATTTCAGCCGGACGAAGATCAGGACGGACATGGAGCTGCCGGGAGTGCGGTTTGACATTGAGGCAGGTAATAATTCCCTGCTCGCCTATACGACCATGCCCAAGGAGATCACCGGGTTTACCAACAGTATCAAAACGCAGATCAACCAGAAGAACTTTGGCTGGGTATTTTCCTCGGAAAATGCGTCCCTGAACGGGGAGGATATTACCAATATTTCCGTGTACAAGGCAAGGAATCTGCTGTATGATTCGGAGCATTCCTCCTATGAGCCGGTGTATAAGACACAGGTGACCACCTATATAGAGAGGATCCTGCGGTATGTGACGGGGGATTTCAAGGAAGATAATATCAAGAATTTCTTCTCCAACAACCCCCAGAGCCAGAAGAGCAAATGGCTGGCGAAAAAGGACTGCATCAATGCCATCATCATGGAAGGGGATAACCTGGATTACGATATTGACGATTCCAACGGGGTATGTGAGCTGACCATATCCTTCAATGGAAGCCCCAGAAATCTGGAAGTTCAAATCAATCGTTTGACTTCAAATATATCTTAAACCTGTAGAAGGAGAATGGAGGTAGAAAAATGGGTTTCAGATTAACAATTGACGGCTCAGGACCGGTAAACCTGAGCGAAAAATGCATTACCAATGTGGAGTTTCATTCAGAGATTCCGGCAGACTCCAATGCCAGGGCCACGGACAACGGCGCAGCCTTGAAGATATGGGGCAAAATGCTTTTCTCCCTGGGGGCGGAGGCACAGGACTCCACAGTGAACCTTGCGAAGTGGAGTGTGGTTCCCAGCGATTCCGCAGACTGCTACCGGAAAGTGACAGTGGAGGTAGTGGCAGCAGGGCAGATCGTGCGTCAGATCACATTGCCCAACGCATTTGTCATGGAGTATTCGGAGGAGCTTGATGATGAGGCAGGAGTAGGTATCTTCTATCTGCATGTAAAGCAGAAGAAGGATCTGACGGACACAGTCGCCATTGAAGGCGGATTTGACCAGTAAGGGAGGGATGAGAAATGTCATTGATTGTAAAGGTTGACGGACAGCAGAGCTTTGAGGTTTCAAAGGAGTGCGTGAAAAAGGTTAAATTCCAGACAGAGATCCCTTTGGATTCCAATGCCAGGACAAAGGATGTGGGATGTGCCCTTGAGATTTCCGGAAAGATTCTGGTGGCGACGGACGGGGATCCCTTTGACAGCACAAGACAGCTTGCATTATGGTCCATGGTTCCGGCGGAGAGCGCAGCGGCATACCGCCAGGTGACGGTTGAAATCGTGGAGGCCGGTGTGGTCGAGAGGAAATATACCTTCCCCAGGGCATTTGTGATCGATTACAAGGAAGACTTTGGCAACACGGACGGCACGGGAGTGTTTTCCATTGTCATTAAGCAGAAGAAGGACAAGCTGGAGCTTGTTACCGTTGACGGCGGATATGTGGGCGCCTGAAATATGTCATCGGCGCGCTGCTGTGCATAACGGTGAATGCCGGGCGTAAGATCACCGTGGCATGTGTAGCCATGTGCCGGTTCCCTGTGTGGAGGAGGCGTGTCTGTTTGGACGCGCCTCCTGCCAGCATATATTTGTTGTCTGTAATCCAAAGGGTTTCCGGGGGAAGGCTTTTGGAGTGCAGGCAGGAGAGACGGTGCGCGGACGGGAAAGACGGCGCGCAGGGGGGTATAACAATGGAAGGTTCAAAGGACTATTACCGGATACTCGGGATACTGGAGGATGCCGCGGAGGAAGAGATTAAATCCGCCTACCGGAGGCTGGCGAAGAAGTATCATCCCGATGCGCATCCGGGAGACGAGAAATGTGAGGCAATGTTCCGGGAGGTCAACGAGGCATATGATGTGCTGGGGGATGCCCGGAAGCGGAAAGCATATGACGGGGAGCGGCACAGGGCGGAACGCACCGGAAGTTTCCGAAGCGAGAGGACAGGTGACATCCACAGCGCCGGGGACAGCCGTACCCCCGGGGAAAGGAAAGTGGATTTTGAGAATATCCACAAAAGCTTCGCGCAGTTTTTCGGTTTTGACCCCAGGACACAGGATATTACGGACGAGGAAAAATTAAAGGGCAGATCAGGAAATCCTTTGGATACTACAGAGATGTTTGAGCGGTTTATGGGGATAAAGAGGTAGCCTATGAGAAGAGCGATCAATGTGGCCATAGCTGTTTTTTCTTTTGAGATAGCTTTCATACTGGCAGTAAAGACTGACTGGAGGGATAGCTGGTTCTGGATCACGGCCGCAGTCCTTTTTGCGATCCTGCATATAGGACTGGCATTCAAAAAGAGCAGGGAAAGCGTGAGGAACGGGATACCGGACTTCTCCGCACCGGCCCTGCCGGATACGGCGCTGACGGAGGTGGCACTCCTGGGAGAGGACGGTACGCAGCTGGCATTCTGGAATATTTATGGGAAGAATGGGATTGTGATAGGCCGTGATATCGGGGAAAACAATGTCACCATTAACCTGGACAACAGCACCTATGCCAGCATGATAGATGTGGAGCATGCCGTTTTAAATTATTCGGGGGACTGCTGGTACATAGAGGATATCTCGGAGAAAAACGGTGTCAGCATACAGAAACAGGATGGAAGGAAGTACAGGCTTGCCTATGGGAAGCCCTGCAGGCTGGAAAAGGGAGATATCATTTATATAGCCCTCACAAGGCTTCAGGTTCTATAAATCCAATCAATACAAAAGGATGGTGGTCACAATGGGAGAATCAAATTTAATCCGCTGCCAGAATGGGCATTTATTCAGTAAGAAGCGGTATGGAACCGTCTGCCCCTATTGCAATGTGGAGACGGAAACCAGGGAAAAGAAGGAAGTACAGAAGACGGAAGTGGACATGGAGGAAGAACTGTTCAAGGAGGACATCAAGCCGGTGTGCGGATGGCTGGTGTGCATTTCGGGTCCCCGCCAGGGCAAGGATTATAAGATCGTTCAGGGTAAGAATTTCATCGGCAGGGCGGACGATATGGATATCCAGATCCTGGGTGACAATGAAATTTCCAGAAGAAACCATGCCATCATTGTGTTCGATCCCAAGAAAAAGGAGACCGTGCTTTTACCGGGGGATTCCAACGGCCTGGTCTACCTGAATGAAAATGCCGTGTATACGCCCACGACCCTGAGCAGCTACGACAAGATTGAACTGGGGAAATCCGTGTTTGCTTTCCTGCCCTTCTGCGGGAATCATTTCATGTGGGGAGAGAAAGCATGAATGCGGCTTTTACAGTGATCATTATACTGGTGGTATTCATTGTCCTTCTGGAAATCGCGAAATGGCGGATTCCTGAAAAAGCCGAGGGCTCCCGGGATACCGATGTAGGGACCTGTATGACGATCGGAAGCAGGGATGTGCAGGAGGACCAGACAGCGGTCATGGAGACCGGGGCGGGTATCATGGCAGTGCTGGCGGACGGTGCGGGCAAGACCTATGGGGGAAGGATTGCGGCCAGGACGGCGGCGGATACCTTCCAGGACATTTTCCGGGACTACAATGCCTTCAATAATCCCCAATACTATTTCAGGAAAGCCTTCCACTGTGCCAACAGGGAGATCCTGAAGGCCGTGGGGGATGAGAGCCGCGGCACGGCCAGTGTGGGATGCGCCCTGATTCGGGGAGGCTTTCTGTACTATGCGCTGGTGGGAAACGTAAAGGTCTGTGTGTTTCGGGAGGACTCCCTGGTCCCTGTGTCCGTGGGGCACACGGTGGCGGTAATGGCGGAGCAGAAATTTCGGGAAGGGAAAATATCGAGGCAGGACACCATAGAACTGCTTGAAAACCAAAGGCTTTATAACTACCTGGGAAAGGACGACTTTCGGGACATTGAATTATTTGACGCCCCCATACGGCTGAAAAAAGAGGATATTGTGGCGCTGATGAGCGATGGCGTGTACGACTTCCTGGGTTTGAAAGAGGTGGAGGAGGTTCTACGGGAAAAGGGCAGCTGCCAGGAAAAGGCGCTGGCGGTCATTGAGAAGGTAAACCGGGGAGCCGGTGACCAGAAGGACAATGCCAGCATTATTCTGGTCGAGGTAAGAAACGAGGCTGTGGAATGAGAAAGCAGAATTCGGAATTTTTGACGGCATTCACATCAGAAGCCAGCAATGACATTAAAAATACAGATTACTTCGGGTTTGTGGAACTGGATGATTATGCCTGTTATGTCATTGCGGATGGGATCGACGACCAGCTGGAGGCCCTGAGCGCAAGACTGGCGGTCACGGCGGCCACCAACGCATTCCTGGAGGCTCCGTCCATGGGGCGGCGCACCGTCAAAAGATGCCTCAGGGCGGCCAATAAGGCACTCCTGGAGGCAAAGAGCAAGACCAGGCTGAAGGCATCCGTACTGATCGTGCTCACCAACTATGTGAAGCTGCGGTATGGACAGGCAGGCAATATCAGGCTGCGCCTGTACCGCAACGGTTTTTTGCAGCATGCATCGGCGGATCAGTCCCTTACCATGGATTTGGTCCGGGAGGAAAAGGTTCCCCGGGACAAGGTGGCGGAACATATTGAGAGAAACAATTTATATACCTACCTGGGCCAGGAGAAGGATTTCCGCCCTTATGTGTCGAAGAAGATCAAGCTGACCAATTCGGACGCGGTGGCGCTTTACACACGGGGCGTGTGGGAGCATGTGGACGAAGGAGAATTGAAGGATCTATTTGCCGACGCCACGGACCAGCCGGGGGAGACCGTGGACAGCATGGAGGATCTCCTGCTTTCAAGGCAGCCGGGAGACTTACAGAAATATACCTTTGCGGTGATTTTCGCCAATAAGCTGTTTGTGGATCCGAACCGGAAAAGAAAGATCCGCCGGATCATTATGGTCATTGTCCCGGTCATTGCAGTGATCGCAGTCTTGGGGGTGCTGCTGCTGGTGCGGCATAACAGGAGGGAAGACAAGAAAGCGCAGCTGCAGCTGGCCTACACGGATACCATAGAGTATATACAGATGAACAATTATACCAGGGCAGGAGAGACCTGTGGCAATGCCTGCAGCCTGGCGGAGGAACTGAAGGACCGTGTCATGCAGGCGGAGCTGGGCAGCTGCCGGAAACTGATCGAGGCGGTTCAGACTGCCCAGGGTTTTCTGGATGCGGAAGACTACGCGGAGGCCCAGAGGGCTTTTCTGGAAGCATCAAAGCAGGCTGCATATGTAGACAATCTGGGCCTGGATTATATCAAGGACAAACTGGAGCTGACAGCAGGCTACCTTTCCGTGTACGACCTGATCTATCTGGGGGACAGCCTGACCCAGAATCTACAGTATGACAGGGCGGAGGAAAAGTATCTGGAAGCAAAGGCGCAGGCGCTGAAGCTTTACTTTGACAGCGGGCGCAGCGCGGCCATAGAGGCACTGGAGAAGCTGTATGAGGAGCAGAAGGCGCTGGCAGAGGCGGAAGAAGAGGCGAGGCAGGAACAGCTTGCCACAGAGGAAGCGGGAGTGAGCTTCATTGCCCAGGGGGATGTGGCCTTTGCCCAGGGCGATTATGGGAGCGCCCTGGTGTATTATACCTCCGCAATGCAAAAGTATGAACAATTGAAGGATGAAGTACAGAAGGAAGCATTGCAGGCAAAGCTGGACGCCACGGCACAGAAGATGGCGGATCAGGATAAGCTGGCCGCGGAGGCAGAGGGGTATCTAAACCAGGCTGCCGAAGCCATGGCTGCCGGGGACTATTCCAACGCAAGGAAATATTACCTGCTGGCCAGGGATGTATATGCCACGCTGAAGGACGAAGAAGGGCTGGGTGAGGTTTCCCGGAGGATGGAAATGCTGGATATCAAGGAGGGCAGCCAGCCGCCGGTGCAGGAGAGCGATGAGTAGGCAGAAAAGAGGTGCCAGGATTGGAAGAAAACAGCGGATTTGACATGGAAGAGTATATCAACCGGCGCATGCTGGAAATTTCCCGCCTGGAGGACAGGGCGCTGTACAGGGAAGTGGTGGGGGACGTCCTCCTGAAGCTGTACCAGTACAATCAGGAGTCCTATGGAAGGCTGGAAGACAGAATACTGAGCGAGGATAAACCGGAACAGGGCGGCTACGCCATATACCTGACTATGACGGACAGGGAACATTATGATGCCACGGATGAATTTATGTACCCCATGGCGGAAGAGGATGTCAGGAAGACGGAAGTCTCTTACCAGGAGATGCGGGAAGCGCTGGCGGAAAAGAGGAAGCTGCGGCTGTATTCCGTATTCCTGGAGGCAAGCGCCTCCCATGTATACCGCATGCTCCAGGAGGACAGGGAATTCCATGGGATGATCCGGACCCGGAACAGGGAGTACAGGGGTACATTCCTGGTGCGGCGAAACGAAAAATACCTGGACATGGTAAAGGAATTATACTACATATTTGCCGCGAATCACCAGCCCTGGGTGACGGTGTGCGAGGCGTATCTGGCCAAGCTGCTGGACGTATATCTGTGTTCCGCGGAAAGCCTGCCGGAGAAGGATGATATAGAGGAAATCCGCGTTGACTTTGAGGAATATTCGGAGTGGGTCAGAACGGAGATGATCCCTCTGTGGAACTTAAGGAAAATCCACGAAAAGACCAGCACCTATCCGGAACCCAGCATTGACAAGACCAATTATGAGCATCAGATTTTCTCACACCGCCTGAACGCGGACTGTGAATACCTGGTCATGAATACGGATGTGGAGATCACAAATATCCGGCGGGTAAAGGGGGATCTGCTGATCACATGCCCTGTGGACAGACCCTGTGACTGGAGTCTGTACCAGGTCAATAAAAGAAAAGACAGGCTTCGGTATCCCTATCCCGTACTGTCTAACGGTTACAAGGAAAGCTTCTCGGGAAGCATCACGGAAATGTACCGCAGGAGCATCAAGACAAAGGCGGAGATGGCGCGCCTGATCGAATCCTTCCCCTATGACGGGTATGTGTGCTTCCGGGGGATGGAGATAGGCGAAGCGCTTCCAAAGGATTGGGAGGGCAGCAATTACAATATGGACGGTTTCATCCAGGACGAGATCCGCATAGGACATTCCAGACAGGTGCTGACCCTTTTCTTTGCGCCTGTTGACAGGGAGAATTACCTGAATGAGGATATTATGAGTTTTCTGGTGACACAGGTACAGAAGCTCTTTCCGGAGTATCTGTGCGTGGGCAGCATGAAAAGAGAATGAAAGGCATGGTCATATATGAATTTCTTATGGGATATCGCACTCAGGGCGGAGAGCCAGGGCATAACGGAAAATGAAATGTTCTTCCGCCAGGCGGAGGAATACAGCCCCTTTTCGGAACAGGCGTTTCCCTGCCTGAACGAGAGGGAGGTTCCGGGAAGTGAGATCGAGCTGAATCTCCTGTTCCGGTTTCCGCATATTTTCCAGGAGCTTTTGTCGGAGGATGGGGCGGATTATCCGGAGCTTGGCAGGTACCTGGTGGATGCTGCGCTGCATATGCTCCTTTATACCGACCTGAGATGCGGCCTGACAAAGCGCGATGTCTACGTCCGCAGGGTGATGGAGGAGCTGGAGGACGGAAACTTCTGGCGGGAGGCGGCGGAGGACTTTAAGCTGATTCCGCGTGAAAAGCGCAACCGCCTTGCGACACTTGTGCTGGGACAGATGGAGACAGGCTCCTCCCTCATGTCTTTCCGCAGGGGCGTGCTGGTGCTGTTCCCGGACGCCATACTCTACCAGGTCCGGGCGGACAGGAAGAAACTGCTCCTTTACCTGAAAGAAAATGAAACGGAAAAAAATGGGAGAATGCTCCGCTTTGTCCAGGATATGTTCCTGCCGGTCAGCTACAGCCTGCGCGTATTCTGGAAATACCATTTTGGCATTATCGGGGTGGACGGGGCGATGAAAATAGATGAAATAGCCATTTATTAGTAACAGTTCAGCCATGAATTGTTGCATGAGCGGAACTGTTACAATTACTGACGGACAGGCAGTAGATAAAGGATGAGGGAAACCATGGACAGATATACCTACACGCTGAACCAGAAAGGCATTAAAGAAGAAAAACTCCATTATTATACCCTGGAGGAGCTGGAGCTGATGACCACCTACCAGCTGCGGGACATCTGCTGGAAGGAACAGATCATTAACGGAATCCAGGCGCCTCTGGACAAGGAGGAGCTGATCCGGCAGATCATGCGTTTCCGGGGCAGGAAAAACAACCTTTTTATCACCACGCAGGATGATGCGGGGATAGACAGGCTGGAGGAGCTGCTCAGGACGGCTGCCATCCACGGACTGTCCCAGCCGATCAAGGGCTGTGCCAAGATTATCACATACAACGGCGTTGCGGTGACTTACTTCGATCATTTCACCATTGGCTACCGTCCGGAGATCGTAAACACCAACGCCCTGCTGGTGAGCGGAGACCAGGTCTGCGCCATTTTCCAGGTAAAGCAGTACGGCGGACGGACAGACTGCCTGTACCTGACGAAAGCGGCGGGGATAACATGCAGGGAATCGGCCGTGAAAAGCTATCGCCTGTATTGCATGGAGCGCGCCCAGTCCGAGTGGATATATCGTTTATACCACGCTGACTACGACACACTGCCGGAGCATTTGAATTTCTACATGGTTCCTGTCATGGATTTCCAGGTGCGGGAACTGCTGGAAATGAATATGCCGCTGGCAATCGACTTCGGGACCTCCAATACCACAGCTGGTATATACCTGGATTCCGGATACCTGGAAAGACTGGACGGGGATCCGGTGAGGGAGACCCTGAGGGAAAATGATGTGAATTATGTCACTTACCTCAAGGGCGACGAGGGGGACGAAGAGGAAGAGACCCCGGTCCTGCCCTCTGTGGTGGGCATCACCCGGATAGACAAGGGCGAGGTGCAGTACGTGTTCGGCTACCGGGCCGACAGGCTGTTCCGGATGAGTTACATAGACGAGGGCTTCTGTGTATTCTATGACATTAAGCGTTGGATCAACGACCCGGACAGGGAAGAGGAACTGGTGGACAGAAGCGGGCACCGCTGCTTTGTAAAGAGAAAGGAAATCATAAAGGCATTCCTGGAATATGTCATAGGCTGCGCCACCCAGCGGTTCAAGTGCAGGTTTGGGAGCCTGCACATCTCGGCCCCGGTGAAACAGAAGAAGCTGTTTGCGGATCTGTATAAGGAGATCCTGCCGGACTACGAGATCGAGGAGGAGGACATGCTGGATGAAGGCGTTGCCGTCCTCTACAATTCCATATCGGAGCTGATCAGGGCGGGAAAATACCGGAACAATGAGGAACTGAGGGCGCTGATCATAGACTGCGGGGGCGGCACCACGGATCTGTCCTCCTGCCGCTTTTCCATCAATAACCAGAGGGTGTCCTACCAGGTAAATATTGCCACCGCTTATGAGAACGGGGATACAGACTTCGGTGGGAATAACCTCACCTATCGTATCATGGAGGTATTGAAGATCGCGCTGGCGAGACAGATCGGGGAAACGGACGGCCCCATGCCGGAGGAAATCATAGAGGAGATGGGAAATGACGTCTTCCGCCGCGTGGACGGGGAGGGAGTCCAGGAGGTCTACCGGATCCTGGATGAGGAATATCGGAAGGCGGAGGAGATCATTCCCACGAAATTCCGGGAATACGAGCATAGGAGCAACAGCGAATACTATGCGGTGAAGAATAATTTTTACTACCTGTTTCACCTGGCGGAGCAGGTCAAGAAGGCCTTCTATGGGAAGGAGGAGATCCTCCGCATTGCCGTCTCCAGCATTTCCATCCGGGAGACGGCCACCAGATGCCTGCCGGCGGAGCGGTTCAAGCTTTCCGTCAGGGAGCAGGACGGGCTGCGGCTGTTAAAGGATATTCCCACCGTGTATCTCAGCGTCAACATCCTGAACCGGCTGCTGCAGGCGGATATCTACGGGATCGTGAAAAGGTTTATCGAACATTCCTTTGAGGACGGGGAACTGCAGGAGTATTCCATCATGCGCCTGACCGGACAGTCCTGCAAGATCGAACTGTTCCGGGAAGCGCTGAAGGAATTCATCCCGGGAAAGATCATCCAGTCCTCCAAGAAGGAACGGGAATATTCCGGCGGCTATGCCCTGAAGCTGATGTGCCTGGACGGCGCCATCAAATTCATCAGGGATAAGAAGTTCGGGTACGCGGATATCCGGCTGAAAAGCGAGCATGCGGCATTCCCCTACATCATCACCGCGGTCACCCACACGGGGGAGGAGAAGGTACTGATCCGGAGCCTGGACAGACACCATATCAGGGGGTTCATTTCCAGGAACATGGCGGACCTGACCCTGCAGCTCTACTTGAAGGACACCAACGGGAACGAGCGGTATAAATACAATTATTCCGTCAACCCCGACAGGTTCTCGGAGGCGGAGGCGGAGGACATTGTGAAGAAGTACCGGGGGAATATCCTGCAGGATGACCTGGATTCCATTGTGAACAGGGAAATGAAATTCTTTGTCATGGCGGACGAGGAGAGATGGGGATTTGTAGTGGTCCCGGTTCTTCGAAAGGAAGAGAGGCTGATGCTTGGGGAAGACCATTTCTTCCTGTTTGAGATGGATAACTGGATGACGAATTTCTTCGATGGAACCAGATAAAGGAGGTGTCATATGTTAGTACAGGCTATTCCATTGTTCCAGGATGCGCATATCTTAAGGAGAAATATGCTGGAGGCTTTGTCCGATCATACATTTCTGCTTCCGGAATGCCAGTATCGGGGTTATGCGGACGGGATCCTGGCGGGCTGTGAACTGACCACCACCAGGGATACTATTATCCTGAATCAGGGCGTGCTGCTTTATGAAAAAAAGTTGTACTTAGTGAAAGAGCCTATGAGCATCGCGTACCATCCTGCCAATGACCTTACAATTCTGAAGTTAAGGTTTTCAGACGAGATGCGGGATATCAATTTCATTTACCGGGAAATGGAACTGTTTTTCTCCGGGCAGGAGAAAAGGCAGAGGGGAGAACTGGAACTGTGCCGCTTTACCTTGCAGGAGGGAGCGAGACTTCGTTGTGAATATCAGGACTTTGAGGATCGGGATACTATCTATGATACATTGAACAGGGTACATGTACCTTATGCCGCTGCGGGGCAGTCCACACTGTCCTCCGACATCACAAAAAGTTTTGCCCGGGAAATGCTGAAGATTCCTTCCATAACAGATTTTGACGCCCTTTTCTGCATGCAGATCCTGGGACAGGATCAACCTGTGGGCAGGGAGGCTCTGGCAGCATACCTTTGGAGGAAGGGCGTGAAAGAACTTCCCGGGCACAGTAATCATGATATTTACAGGGAAATGGTAAAGATATTACAGAAAGCAGCCGGGGGCGGGCAGCCGGAGGAAAAAAAGCAGAGGAAAGAATGGAGGGTTATCGTTGAGTAAAATAGAAGAGGAAAGAGAGACGCAATTTACCGATGAAGAGAAGAAGCAGTATGCAACACGTTTAATGAGAATCAGGTGTACCTGTGGAACCAAGGAAAATTATATTAATATACCGACAGACCATGGCGTGGTGGCGGGGGAAGACCAGCAGCCTCTGTTAAATGCAAATGATCATATAGGGGGTGAGGGGGGAAATATCATTCACTTTGGAAAATGCCATTCTGAGCATAACCCTCACCGTACATTCCTTCGGACTGCATATACGGTGCTGTTTCTGAACAGTGCGGATATAGCTGAAGATTTGGGGATCATCAGCCTTGACTGTACGCCGGTTGTGGAATATGTATGGGAAAATGTCAACGAAAAACACAGGCTTGACGGAGCGCCGGCCCTGCTTCTGGGAAGCTGCGCCACCTGCCGGTACGGCGGAACAATCGAGTTTGTCAAACAGGATACGGAGGATGTGGAGACTATTCCGCAGGAGTTCGATTCAGAGGAAGAGGCAGAGAAGGCGGCGGAGGAGGCTGAGAAAAGAAACATTGTCAGGAAGGAGACGGAAGCGCTGGTGGCAGCAGCCATGGACAGGATTGCTTCCACCGGGGAAGAGGGTGAGCAGGCTGTGAAAGATGTCCAGATGTATCTGTTGCTTGCCGCTGTCCAGTCGGCAGATCCGAAAACAGGTATTGAGTCTTATGGGATTGAGGAAATGATACAGGACGGATGGTATATCCCGCGGAGGTATATTCCTTCCCAGGAGACAATAGAAAACAATTATACCTACAATTTGAATGTAATTCCATCATTTTATGAACAGGGTCTTGAAAACGGGAGGCTCATACGTCCGGGCAGTCTGGAGGACTACCGTATCAGTCATTTTGATGTGTCGCAGGCAGGATCCGGGACATTGGCTGTTCATAATGTAAACCAGATCCTGGAACCGGAACTGTCTGTCAGTCTTCCGGACACCATTCGGGAAATGGAGCCGTATGGATTATTGAGTACTCCGTATGGGCTGGCGACCTGTGGGTTCAAGGATTATTTTTACCGTAATAACATGCAGATGAGTTATGAGGTCACGGATATCGCTTCCGGTATCGGGGCGGCAGATGCAGGGATCATAATGTATGCCACCTGGGGAAACATACACTATGTGGCCTGTCGTCCAAACGAAGACGGGACGTTTGACTTTTATGACACTGAATATGAACAGGGGAAGCAGACCATGCAGTTTGAGGAATTTATGGAGTCCCTTGGAGAGGAAGACCTTTTGGGAATGGCGGCTCTCGCCATATCAAAAGGTGAGAACCAGTAATACAGTAAAAGCGCTGCGGACAGATCAGCAGCAGAATGAGAGGAATTATGGTATATACGGACGAAGCGATACTTTTGATCAGGGAGCAGATGAAGCAAACTGAAAAAAAGAGCCATTCCGACGAGGTGATCGAGGAGGAACTGAAACAATCAATCTATGACGAAGAGGTAAAGATATTTCGTCTGCCGGTAAAGTTTACGGATATGGAACTGCTGGAAGGCAGGATCACCATGAGGCTTCCCGAAGATTTCACTCCGCGTACGCAGGAAGAGATTGCGAGAGCATTTTTCCTGAAAGACAAACCCCAGTATGTCTACTGCAATCCTTATCTGGACTTTGCCCTGACCATGAACTGGACAGGACACCAGGTCAGCAGGGACACGCTTTTTGAAGCAGCCAGGGATGTGGAGTCTGTGTTGGACAGGGTCGGTCCTAAGACACAGTTCCTTGGGAGACATCAGCTGAAAAGAGAAGAGGGCAATCTTGCAATCTGCCAGCTGCTTGCCAATGCTCTGGACGGGGTAACTTATATGGCTATGTTTTTTACCTCTGTGGAAGGAAGGCTCTTGATGGGTTCCCTGTCCTTTGACCAGAAGTTGAGTAAAAGGCTGGCCCCGCTGGCGGATGAGATCGTAAAATCACTTCGGATCAGGGAGGAGTAAGCATGGAGACCATCAGTTTTGAAAATATCAACGTAGAGGGTTTGTCCTTTCAGAAGATAAAAAATCTTTCTATCCAGCACACAGTGAACACCCATGGAACCTGCCATGTGGAAGGAGTCATGTGGCAATGGGATGCGGAACAGATGCTCAAAAGGGCGGATGAACATTCTGCCCTACAGATTACCACCACTGCGGCGGGACAAAAGCGGCGGCTGTTTTATGGAGCCATCCAGTCCGTCCGGGTGGAAAAGGAGAATGATTATGCCATTATGGTCATTGACGGCATCACGTCCAGCGGCAGGCTGGATACACGAAAGGAAAACCGCACCTTCCAGAAGACGACCCAGACCTACAAGGACTTGATAAGCCAGCTGCTGGCGGAACGGGGAACGGTACAGATCACTGTGTCGGATAAGCAGGTGGGAAGTTTTATTATTCAATGTGATGAGACGGACTGGGAATTTATTGTCCGGATGGCGTCCCAGCTGGGCGCACCGGCCTGTATCAACATTGTGTCGGAGACACCCCAGATCTATATAGGAATCCCTCCGGCACAGGGGGTTGTCAGTGTGGATACGGCTTTTGTCGGAGCGGGAAAGGAGATATTAGACACCGGCGGCGCCATTCAGCAGATTTCTACCTACGAATATGCTTATCTGGGACAAAAGCTGCAATTAAATGGAAAAGGGTATTACATCCGATCCGTGCAGGCAGATCTGGTGGACGGATTACTGGAGTGCCGCTACTGCATCTCGGCGCCTACCGGATTTCAGGTGCCGAAAATCGCTAACCGGCAGGCCTCGGGGAGAATGATAAAGGGTGAGGTCAAGAAAGTGGAGAAAGACAAGGTACAGGTACATTTTTCTTCCCTTGGCGAGTCATATGACGATGGAGGGGACTGGATGTTTCCCTATGCGACTGCTTATTCCTCCCAGGATGGCAGCGGATGGTACAGTATGCCGGCGGAGGGGGACGAGGTCAGGGTGTTTTTCCCCTCTGGCGACGAGGGAGAAGCGTTTGCAGCAGGGGCGGTGGCAAAGCACGTCAGGGAGAAGACAACGGACAAAGCCTGGAGAGGGATCAACGGAAAGGAAATCCTGATGACAGAGGAAGGGCTGATCATTACCTGTAAGGATCAGGAAATATACATTGATCTATCGGATGAAAAAGGCATTAACATTGTCTCCAGCCGGAACATCAATGTGACATCCGGCGCAAATATCACGCTTTCGGCCGGAAAAATACTGAAGATCGTTGCAGAGAAGGAAGTGGTCCTCGGGACCGCGGAGGCGCATATTAACGTCCGGCAGGATGGCATCAATATTACCGGTCAGGAAATTGTACTGGCATAGGATTGGATAAGGGAGAGCCGGGAATGGAATCGACTGATTTTAAAGATATTTTTGAAAAGGACTGTTTTCAGGCTGCTGTGGGGGAAATGTTGAGGCAGACGGACAAAGTGATTCAGGGAGAACTGGAGTTGGTCATGGAGAAGTTCGTGGAACCCCTGCATGAGTTCCTCGGAAAGCTGTTGGAAACCCTGGAGCCCGACCCAGAGGCATCGGTAAAGTACATATGCATTTCCTTTCTGAGGAGTGCCATGTATGTGGGAGAGCCTGTACTGCTTGTGGAGGCATACCGTGATATTCCTTTTCTGGAGGATCCGATTCTGGTTCGGGAGATGGACGGATCATGGTTTTTTCCCTGTTGGGAGCAATACCGTCAAAACCTGGAACAGAGTATCCGTCAGCAGTCACTGGGCAGATATGTCAGGGAACCTGAGCGTAAGTCTTATGATTCCAAAGCCATATCATTTATGCTGGTGTATTTGACGGTCTGTTTAAAATATATGGTCAGGAAGCTGGAAACATATCCTGAGTGGCAGGAATTAGAGCGGATGAAGGAGTTCACCCTGTCATACGGGGAATATATGGACTGGCAGTTTCCGCTGCTCCGGATCCGTGAGGAAATAGATCCTTTTTTGTGGGATGACAGGGAAATGAGCTTCCGGAAATTTCAAAACAGAATCTATGAGGAGAAAGCATTTCAGGACTGGATCATGGATGACTGTGTATTTCGAGAATGTACCTTCCGCCATACTGTATTTGAGGGAACACAGTTCAGATCGACCCGTTTCTTTGATTGCATTTTTGAGGACTGTCATTTTCGGGAGGTGGAGTTCGGGGGAAGTTCCATTCTGTCCTGCCGTGTGAAAAACACAGTTTTTGAGGACTGTCGTTTCTTGGGAGGCCTCTATCAGCAGGGGGAGACAAAGGTATTCTATCCTGCCTGTACCTTTCGGTGGAGCCTGCTGGAATCGGTACATTGGATACAGACGCCCACGAATGAGGCCGTTTTCGCGGACTGTCAGATATTTGATGAGACAAAGGATTATGAGGAGAAGGCTGAAAATGAAATACTTTATGATACCGCAGGATCGGCAGATGTCGAATCCAATCCTGCCCGGTCAGATTGATAAGGCAGTGTATGTGGACGGTGCGCCTGGAAGTCAGTTCCGACGTGTCCCGGATATGAGCGTGTCCTACTTTCCCAATTCCCCGGATCTGGAGAAGCCGGACATCCTGTATCAACCGGCGTTCCTGGTATCTGACCGGCTGAAACGTCTGCTGGCCAAATATAATCCCGGCATGCAGTTCAAGGGCATCCGGTGCTACCCGGAAGACTTTGACGACCCCGAATCCCTGCTATACTGGTGGCCTAATATCGGGAAAGTTGACTGCGTAAGCGAAAGGACGGAAAAATATCCCAACGGAACGATTCGGCATCTGGTGATCCAATCAGAGAAAATACAGGGAAAGTCTATTCTTATGGTGGACGGAACCCTGGAAACGATCGTGCTGGTATCCATGGAACTGGCGGAAAGCATGCTCCGGCGGGGGATGTGGGGCATGGATTACGTGCCGGTGGATATGGCACTCAATTAGTGTGAGAATACAGGAAATGCGGAGGGAAAGCACATGGGAAACACAGAGGCGCTGGAGCTTGGAAGAATAAGGGTGGACATACCGGTACCCTATACTGCCATAAAGGAATTACATATTACGGACCATGCAAATGAATACGGAACCATGCACCTGTGCCTGATCCTTCCCGGGGCGGAGGAAAATATTGCGGGACGGATGGAGGGACAGCCGGTAACCGTCCTCACACCCCAGAAAGAGGTGGTCTTCGCCGGACTCTGTACCGGTGTGGGACTTGCCAGGGGAAATGAATATGTGGAAATGTGCCTGGAGGCCAGGAGCCATGCGTATGTGACGGACAGGGTTCCGAGGAGCAGAACCTTCCAGTCTCAGGGGAAAACCCTGGCGGGGGTGGCTGGAATCGTACTGGAGGGGTACGCCGTGTCCCTGGAACTGGAACGGGACATTCCCATCGGGCAGATGCTGTCGCAGCAGGAGGAGACAGACTGGCAGTTCCTCCGGAGGATTGCCAACCAGTTCGGAATGCTGATATATACCGATGTCAAGTCGGCCGGAATACGGCTCCATATAGGCACGGTGCCATTCTCCAGCCGCAGTCTGACACTGGAGGACGAATACAGCGCAAAGGATATTTCCATGTACTGGGACGTGAAGCAGAATACACGGGAGGATGCCTCCGCCTATGAGTTCCTGCAGAGGGGAGGGACACTGGAAGACCTGACAGTGGGAAGCGGCTGCATTGTGGAAGGAAAGGATGTCCCGCAGATTGTGACCGGGAGTGAGATCACTTCCTGGAGGGGACTGCTGCGCAATGAGGTCCTCCTGTCCTATGTGGATGGCGCCGTTCCTGCCCCCAGGGAAGTGTTCCATGGGTCGCACCGTGGAACCGGGACTGTGTCTGACGCGCCGGCAGTTCCCTTTACCAGTGTGCTGACAGGGGAGGTGTCACAGGTATGCGGCACGGATATCGAGGTGGACTTCGGCAGGGGGCCGGAAGACACCCGGTGGATCCCCTATACCAACCTCCTGGGGAATGACGTCTATGCAATGCCGGACGAGAAGGACAAGGTATTCTGTTATTATGACAACGGCGGCGAGGTGGTGGCCCTCGGGAGCAAGGTGGAGGATACCTCCTCCCCTGACTATGACAGGCCATATGAGAAAAGCCTTACCGCCAACAACCGGATGATCAGGTTCCGGGAGGAGGGTATTGACCTGACCGGGGACAGGAGGGAATTTGACGGCGGGGAGGGCCGCCAGGTAAAGATCACCTTCTCCGACACGGAGGGGATCGACATTGCCGCGGAAGGGGACATCAGCATCACGGCAGCCGGGGACATCACCCTGCAGGCAAGGGAACTGCCGGGGGAAGGGGAAGACCCCACGGCATGGTTTGACTGCTCCTTCGAGGCGAACATGGAAAAATTCACGGCACGGCATGAGGCAGGGGCTGAACTGTACCTGGCGCATAACGGGAAGGTGTCGGATCCTACCATGCTGGCCTATCTGCTGGAAATGCGGCGCATGATCGGTGAAAGCACGGAAAAAGGCATAGCAAGGGCATTAATGTCAGCCATACGGTTCATAACTGAAAACCCGGCGTTTACCGGGCAGGAGGGTCAGGAGGAACCGCCCGCACTGGTATTTGACTCAGTGGAGGACAAAAGGATCTCCATGGTCGCCCTGGGGGAACTGCAGGTGACTGTAGGCGGGTCCGGCATCAGGCTCATCGGGAACCATGTTTACATAAGCACGGCGTATTTTGAGCAGCTTGGCCTCCAGACCAGGGGAGGATACCCTGAGGTCAGTGAAAGCCCGAGGTCAGGCATGGACGTCTTCCTGGATTTTGTGAACGTGGCAATTGACATTGCGGTCATGTGCAATGTCGCCCTGTACCCGCTTAAACTCATCACCGTCGGCATTTACTTCTTCAGGGGGGACTATGCCTCGGCGGCGCTGAGCCTGATCCCCTTTTGCAAGATAGGGAGCTTATTTGAGAAAGCGCCCAAGGTGGTAAAAGCGCTGTGTTACGTCAAGGCCGGGGTGGACATTGCCAATGCCAATGTGAGCACGAGTAATGCCATATCCCGTCTGGGGGAGCTGTATTCCAGGCAGGGGCTTTCCATGTTCGGTGACCTGGAGGCCTGGGAGGGCATCCTTGCCGTGACACAGGGCGCGGTGGATGTGTGCCAGTCCGCCAAATACATGAATGAGCTGGAGGGCGGCGGGAACTCCCGCAGACCGCCGGAGGGGGACGAAACCAGGGGAAGCGGCAGCGGGGACACCGGCGAGCCGAAGCCTGTGGCAGGAAGGCCGGACGGAAGCGACACAAAACCGGCCAACAACCAGTATGGGCTTGACCCTGTCAATGTGGTGACGGGGAGCCAGAAAATCACCCAGACAGAATTTGTCATCAGGGACATCCCCGGTGATTTCCTGGTCCAGCGCCACTATGAATCCATCTACAGGAACAGCGGCAGCATGCTGGGTGAGAGGTGGTTCCTGAACGTGGGAAGCTACCTGTCCGTCCAGGGGGACAGTGCGGTCATCATTCTACCCGACCGCCATCTGGAACGCTTCGCCAGACAGGAGGACGGCTCCTGGCGGAACCGGCGCGGAGGTGACGGCTCCGTGACCCTGACGGAGAAGAACCGCAAGTACCTTTTATATCAGCAGGACACAAGAAAATCCTACTGGTATGACCCTGCCGGTAAACTGACTGCCATGGAGGACCGCAACGGGAACACCATCCACCTCAAATACATGGGTGAGGTACTGGTGGAAATGGACTTTCCCTGTGGACAGGTCCTGACCTTCCAATATGAAAGGGGAAAACTGGAATCCATCACGGATGCCATAGGCAGGACGGTGCAGTATGCCTATGAGGGGGAACTGCTGGCCCAGGTGACCTATCCTAACGGGGGAACCATATCCTACCAGTATACAGGGGAAGGTTTCCTGACCGGGATCACGGACCAGAACGGCAACCTGTACGTGCAGAACGAGTATGCCAGGGACGGGCGTGTGACCAGGCAGTTCCTGAACCGGGACACGGAGCACGTGATCCTTTATGACGACCATAACCGTACCAATACCTTCCTGGACATGTGTAATGGGGGGCGGGTGGAATACCATTACAACACGGACAGGCTGGTTATGAAAACAGTTTATTCCGACGGAAGTACGGAGGAAATCCGTTATGACGACCGTCAGAACAAGGTGTGGGAGAAGGACAGGAGGGGCAATGAACTGTCCCGGGTGTATGACCCGGGAAGCAGGCTCCTGGAGGAGACCCTGCCCAACGGGCTGTATACCAGGTATGTATACAATGACGAGGGACTGCCTGCCCATGTATGGGACAACGCAGGGCGGCAGCAATGGTACCGGTATGACCGGAACGGGAATCCCACGGAGATCCGCCAGGAGATCATGACGGGAGTGGTGCGGCGGGTACAGTTTACTTACGATTCCCTGGGCAGGGTGAAGGAGATCCTGGATGCCAACGGGAACAGGACAGCCTACACCTATGAGGGCGCCCTGGGACTGCCTTCCACCGTGACCACGCCGGAAGGCCATATGTCCCGCTACACCTACGACAGGGCCGGCCGGTGCATGGAGGCCACGGATGGGGGTGGAACCACCGGCTATGCCTATAACCACATGGACCGTGTGACCATGGTGACCAATCCCCTGGGGGAGACCACCAGATATTACTATGACGGCCTCTGCAACCTGACAAAAGTGGTCCGCCCCAACCAGGCGGGCCGGGGCGGAAGCGGTGCAGGGACGGAGTATGCCTACGATGCCCTGGACGGAATCACCATGACCGTGGATCCCCTCGGGAACGTGCATGCCACGCCCAGGGACGGGGAGGGGAACATCCTGAAGGAGATCCACCCCAATGCATACGATCCTGCCACCGGGGACGGGGAAGGGATCGCCTACGAGTATGATGTATTCAACCGCCGCACGAAGATCCGCTACCCGGACGGCGGTGTGGAGCGGATCAAATATGACGCCGCGGGCAACATCGTGGAGAAGATTTCCCCCCTGCAGTATGACGAGGCAGGGGATGGGGGGAATGGATGGGGCTACAGGTATGACGAGATGAACCGGCTGGCCCAGGTCACGGATCCGGAAGGAAACGTGCAGAAGCGGTACCTCTATGACCTTCACGGGAACATCGTGAAGCTGATCACGGCGGAAGGATACCTGACCGGCAGCAGTGACCAGGAGCGGGCCGGGGAATTATACCGTTATAACCACATGGGATGGCTGACGGAATCCAGGAAGCCGGTGAAAAAGGAGGGAGGGACCGTCCTGTACCGGCTGACCCAGTACCGTTATGACCTGGCAGGGAACATGACCAGGGAGCTCCGCTACCTGGATTACCAGACAGCCGACAGCGGGAATGGCGCCATCCATACCATATCCTATGAGTATGACCGGGACAACCGCCTGACCCGGGTCAGCGACAGCACGGGGGCCGTGCTGGAGTACGGCTATGATGGCGCAGGCAGGCGGACCAGGGAAAAGAGGAGGATCAACGACACCACGGACCAGGTCCTGTCCTATGTCCATGACGGCGCGGGAAGGGTAACCGAGGTCAGGCAGAGCGCGGATGAGGAGGGCTGCGGGCGTAAGGCCTCCCTGACCAGGTATGAGTATGACGCCAACGGAAACATTACCCGGATCCGCCTGCCCTACGGCGCGGAGGTCAGGAGGGAATACGACGCCGCCGACAGGCTGGTCTCGGAGACCCACCTGGAGAAAAAGACGGGGATCCACAACACCACCCGGTTCCGTTACGACAGGGCCGGGAACCTGACAGAGGTCCTGGACAACAGGGGGAACAGTGTCCGCATGGAATACAGCCTGCTGGACCAGGAGACCCGCAGGACGGGGAAGGACGGCGGCATTACCAGGAGCTTCCATGACCTGGACGGGAGGCTGTGCAGGGTGGTCCGCCCCAATGAATACCACCGCCTGGGCGAAAAAGGCCAGGGGTATGGGTATTCCTATGACCTGCTGGGAAGGCTGGCCAGGGTGACCCGCCCTGACGGGAGCCTGCAGGAGGAGAACCGGTACGACAGGGACGGTCTCCTCGTCCAGACCACGGACGGGGCAGGCCGCAGCATCCGGTACGTCCGTGACCTGGGAGGCCGCCTGGTCCTGGTACATACGGACGGTTCCGCCGCCCAGCGGTACGAGTATGACGCCTCCGGCAACATCACAGGTGCGGTGGACGGGGAGGGCAACCGGACGGAATACATCCTGGACCAGTGGGGCAGGACCGTGGAGGTGAGGCGTGCGGACGGCGCCAGCGAGCATTACGGCTATGACCATGCCGGGAACCTCACCAGCAGCACCGACGCCAACGGGAACACCACCCGTTACGGATACAACTGCGCCGGGCTGGTGGAACGCGTCACCGACCCCCTGGGCGGGGAGGAGTCCTACCGGTACGACACCGGCGGCCGCCTGGCACAGGTGACGGACCGGAACGGTACCGTCACCAGCTACTCCTACAATTTATACGGGAACCTGACCGCGCGGACGGCCCGGGACCCTGCCCACCCGGGAAGGGACCTCTCCGAGACCTACGGGTATACCCCGGAGGGTCTGTTAAGGTCTGCCGTCTCCGGCGGCATGTCCTACCGCTATGAGCATGACGCGGAGGGACGCCTGGTGGGGAAAAGCGCCAGCGGGCGCACCCTGCTGTCCTATGGCTACGACCTGGACGGCAACCTGACGCGCCAGGAGGACGTGACGGGGAAGGTGACGGAATACACCTACAATGCCCTTGACCAGCTGGAGAGGGTGACGGATAATGGGACCATGGTGGCGGAGTATGCCTATTACCCGGACGGGGCCAGGAAGAGCCTGGCAAACGGCAGCCTGTATACGGAATACAGCTACGACGGGGACCGGAACCTTGCGGGCTTAAAGACCGTGCTCGGCACGGAGGTGCTGGCGGACAACCACTACCAGTATGACCGCAACGGGAACCGGACGGAGAAGCAGCAGGCAGGGGGGACCACACGGTACACCTATGACAGCCTGAACCGGCTGGCGAAAGTGGAGTACCCGTCCCATACGGAGGAACTTTACTATGACCGTGCGGGGAACCGCAGCTGCAGGGTGGTCGGCGGCGTGGAGGAACTCTATCGGTACGACCCCCGGAACCGCCTGACGGAATACGCCAGGGGAGGGATGCGTACAAAGTATGAGTATGACAATGCAGGTAACCTTTTAGCCGATGACCGGGCAAGGTACACTTACGATGCCTTCAACCGGACGGAGAGGGTGGAGACCTTCGACAGCCACGTGCAGGTCAACCGCTACGACCCGGAGGGCCTGCGCCATGAGCTGGAGGAGGACGGGAAGCTGGTACGGTACATCTTCCGCGGGGATGAGGTGGTGGCGGAGGAGACGGAAGGGAACATCATCCGCCTGGTCCGCGGCACGGAACTGCTGGCATCGGATGCGGACCATGCCAGAACCTACTACCACTATGCCTCCGACGAACTGGGGAGCGTCACCCATGTGGTGGCGGGACAAGGGAAGGAACCTGCCGGGGGAGGGGAAGTCCCTGAAGGCATCGTCCTGAACCGCTACGGGTATGACGCATGGGGGAACCTTGCGCTATGCGAGGAAACCGTACCCAACCGCTTCCTGTACGCCGGGCAGCAGTACGATCCCGTCACCCAGCAGTATTACCTGCGTGCAAGGTACTACAACCCGGTGATCGCGCGCTTCACCCAGGAGGACACCTACCGCGGGGACGGGCTGAATTTATATGCATACTGCCGGAACAACCCAGTATGCCATGTGGATCCCAGCGGGCACTGCGGCAAGGATCCCAACGGTGACTTCATGCCGCCCGCGGTGGTGCCGGAAGGGAAACAGTTACCGGCAGTGTATGTCCCACAGCAGGAGGCGCTGCGGAGGTGGTGTGCCAACTTCCAGGACGACGCGGGGACAGCCGGGCGTACAGGCACCGGCGGAAATGGCGACTTCATGCCGCCCGCGGTGATACCGAAGCAGCCGCTGCCGTCCCTTGATCCGAAGCGGCCATCCCTTGTGCCAGAACCGCCAAGGCAGTTACCGGCAGTGATCTATCCCCAGCCGCAGGATTTACTGGGTGGAAATCCCCAGAACCGTGTGAGTGGGCCTGCCGCGGATGTACCGAACAGTGGTAATAGGGTGAGCGGAGGAGAGAGTGCAGAAACACCTATAGCAAAACCTAATTCTGGTCAAGGATTTTCATCAAAAGGATATAATCCGCAGCCAGGGGAAAGAACGTTTGATGGGTACGTAAATAATAATGTCCCGCGAAATATGGAAACAAAACTATTTACAAATTCGAGTGATTTTAATACTAATACTACTAATGATGGACATTTTAAAAGATTTGGAACGGAACCAAATCAGCATGGTATAGCAGGGCCTCATGTTCATCAACCAATTAGAAATATTAATCCTAATAATGGAGTAATAACAGGAAAACCGGGTTCGAAAACTAAAAATGGCGGAGTGACTGTACCAGGGACAAGAGACATAAAGCAGCTATATGAATATTTGGAAAATGGTAAATACCATTAAGAGGAGAAGTGAATAATATGAAAGAAGTACAAATAGAATTTTTTAAAACATTAAGTTCCATTCAAGATAATTCAGTTTATCAAGCTATAAACGAATATGATAAAACAGATAGCCTAGAGGATTTGTTGTATAATGCTACATATGAAGTAATTACATCAATATGCGAACTTTTGGATGGCTATACAAACAACCGCTTACAGCTTGATTTAGTGGATAGAAAAAGTAATAGTTCTTTAAAAGCAGGTATACAAATGCATGACGTTTGTGCAAATTATTTAAAGTGGAAAAACATGACAGAATAGAATGACAATGCGGGGAACCTGCTTGCGGACGGCAGGGCAAGGTACACCTACGACGCCTTCAACCGCACGGAGAGGGTGGAGACCTTCGACAGCCACGTGCAGGTCAACCGCTACGACCCGGAGGGCCTGCGCCATGAGCTGGAGGAGGACGGGAAGCTGGTACGGTACATCTTCCGCGGGGATGAGGTGGTGGCGGAGGAGACGGAAGGCAACATCATCTGCCTGGTCCGCGGCACGGAACTGCTGGCATCGGATGCGGACCATGCCAGGACCTACTACCACTATGCCTCCGACGAACTGGGGAGCGTCACCCATGTGGTGTCTGGACAGGGGAAGGAACCTGCCGGGGGAGCGGAAGTCCCTGAAGGCATCGTCCTGAACCGCTACGGGTATGACGCATGGGGGAACCTTGCGCTATGCGAGGAAACCGTACCCAACCGCTTCCTGTACGCCGGGCAGCAGTACGATCCCGTTACTCAGCAGTACTACCTGCGTGCAAGGTACTACAACCCTGTGATCACACGCTTCACCCAGGAGGACACCTACCGCGGGGACGGGCTGAACCTGTACACCTACTGCCGGAATAACCCGGTATGCTATGTGGATCCCAGCGGGCACTGCGGCAAGGATCCCAACGGTGACTTCATGCCGCCCGCGGTGGTGCCGGAAGGGAAACAGTTACCGGCAGTGTATGTCCCACAGCAGGAGGCGCTGCGGAGGTGGTGTGCCAACTTCCAGGACGACGCGGGGACAGCCGGGCGTACAGGAACCGGCGGAAATGGCGACTTCATGCCGCCCGCGGTGATACCGAAGCAGCCATTGCCGTCCCTGGATCCGAAGCGGCCATCCCTTGTGCCAGAACCGCCAAGGCAGCTGCCGGCAGTGATCTATCCCCTGCCGCAGGATTTACTGGGTGGAAATCCCCAGAACCGTGTGGGTGGGCCTGTTGCGGATGTGCCCAACAGCGGTAATAGGGTGAGCGGCAGTGGAGCAAGCTCTGGAATATTGGCATTACCAGAGCCACATGGTACAAATCCTTGGAAAGAGGGTTCAGCAGTTTTAGCTACAAGAGCTCCAAAAGATTGCTATATTAATATGGCTTTCGCACCTGGTCAAACAAATCCAGGTGGATGGGGAACTTTTGATGATATTCCAGATGTTAATTATGTAAGAAATAATCTAGCAGTTACACCCGAATTTAAACCGGAAGTAGGATATGTGCAGAGATATCTTATACCTGAAGGAACTCCAATACAAATAGGCACTGTTGGACCGCAAAAGTATAATAATGTTACGTATCAAGGCGGCGGAAACCAAGTTCAGATATTAAATTTTTCAGATAGAGCAAAATTAATTCCTATAGGTGTTCCGCAAGTAATTCATTGAAACATACGATTAGAAAGGATTGTGTAATGGATGACAAAGTTAAGATTGTTTTAAATTCTATTCATAAAAAAAGACAATACAAAATGTATGATGATAAAATTATAGTAAAGAGTAATGACGAGGAAATATGTATAGAAATGCCACAAATGGATAAAAATATCGGATTTTATGATATGTACTATTCTAGTGGATATATACACGTTGTTGTAGCTACAAGAGGGAACTATGATATAAGATACATTTTGGACGAAGACAAACTCAAATTGATTAATGAGCATTTTACTAAATGAATATTTGATTTTCAATCTACGCTGAGGAGAAATAGGATGAGCAGAGGAAACTCAATAATGTTATAAATCAGCTTTTGGTTTACGCCTATGATGATGCGGGGAGAGTAATCAAGGTATAACAGGGTGTGGACGCAAGAGGTAGCGAACGGACGGCGCAAGGAAGAGCCTGGCAAACGGCAGCCTGCGCACGGAATACAGCTACGACGGGGATCGAAACCTTGCGGGCCTGAGGATCGTGCTCGGCGGGGAGGTGGTGGCGGAGGAGACGGAAGGCAACATCATCCGCCCGGTCCGCGGCACGGAACTGCTGGCATCGGATGCGGACCATGCCAGGACCTACTACCACTATGCCTCCGACGAACTGGGGAGCGTCACCCATGTGGTGTCTGGACAGGGGAAGGAACCTGCCGGGGGAGCGGAAGTCCCTGAAGGCATCGTCCTGAACCGCTACGGGTATGACGCATGGGGGAACCTTGCGCTATGCGAGGAAACCGTACCCAACCGCTTCCTGTACGCCGGGCAGCAGTACGATCCCGTCACCCAGCAGTATTACCTGCGTGCAAGGTACTACAACCCGGTGATCGCGCGCTTCACCCAGGAGGACACCTACCGCGGGGACGGGCTGAATTTATATGCATACTGCCGGAACAACCCGGTATGCCATGTGGATCCCAGCGGGCATGATAAGGAGACATACCACAACTACGCGGGGGAGAATGGCGAAAGTTTCTCGGACAGGGTGGCACAGCATGTGGCCGATGAGATTGCATTCAATGAGGAACATGGCCTGACAACCCACTATGATACCCCAAGAGCGGAAGCGGCAAACCAGCGTGTGGAGCAGATGCGGCAGCAGAACAGCGCTACAAACAGGCCGGGGGCACCTGTTGCGGATGTGCCGGATGGTAATAATAGAGTAGGTAACTCGCATTCAGGGAATTATTTGCCATATAATTTGCAGCTTTTTGGAGACAATAGCGGTGAAACGACTAGAGTGCGTCATTATACAAATGCAAAGGGCATAAATGGAATTGAAGAAAGTGGAGTAATTATTGCAAGAGACAATAATAGGGTGTATTTGGAATTGGCAGATGAAAAACCCTTAAGTAGCCACGATGCAGAAGATTATTATCAATTGAGTAGGGGAAGGGGGAGGAATTATGTAGAGTTCGATGTCGATTCATCTTTGCTTGAGTGGGTTGAAAACCCAAGGTATCATAGAATGGAATTAACTGTGAAAGGAAATGTTGAGATATCAAATGCAAAATTTATTAGAAGAAAAAAATAGGCTGAGAGATACTAATAAACAAGTGACATACAGAGGCGAAGATATGCTATTAGTATTGCAAGAAGTTGAATATATCCTGATTTCTTTGCATAAAATGGGAAGTTATTACTGTGATAAGGACAGGAGGTGCTATGAGGAAGAAACGACAAATTTTATAGATAATAGCTTGATATGCGATAGGCTTGCTAAAATACGCAAATGTTTATGCAAGGGATTTGATTTACGAGTGGGGGAAGATGAAATGGATGATGTTGAGCGAGCTTGTTCAGGGATTTCCTACTGGACAAAACCTGGCCAATATTCTGAAGAACAATGGATAAAGTAAAGTTTCTAAAGATTAGGGTGGTAGGATATTTCTTTTATTATACTGCCTGAGGGTAAGGTATTACAACCCGGTATGCCATGTGGATCTCAGCGGGCACTGCGGCAAGGATCCCAACGGTGACTTCATGCCGCCCGCGGTGGTGCCGGAAGGGAAACAGTTACCGGCAGTGTATGTCCCACAGCAGGAGGCGCTGCGGAGGTGGTGTGCCAACTTCCAGGACGACGCGGGGACAGCCGGGCGTACAGGCACCGGCGGAAATGGCGACTTCATGCCGCCCGCGGTGATACCGAAGCAGCCGCTGCCGTCCCTTGATCCGAAGCGGCCATCCCTTGTGCCAGAACCGCCAAGGCAGTTACCGGCAGTGATCTATCCCCAGCCGCAGGATTTACTGGGTGGAAATCCCCAGAACCGTGTGAGTGGGCCTGTCGCGGATGTGCCGAACTGTAATAATAGGACAAATGGTAATAAAACAGATTTTTATGTAACAACCAATGGTGATGTTGTTCCTGCAACAGGTTATAGATATATATCAGAAAATGCTTCATACATTGATGATATGGCAAAGACCATGTTAATACCTGCCAATGTGAATGGGACATATCTTTCATTTGATGATTTCGATATTGCAAATCCAGGAGCTTTGCAAGTACCGCATGATGCTTCTATCAAGGTTAGTTTTGATACATTACAGGTAATAGATGATATAAGTGTTCCGCATGGTGATTGGGGCAAGGCATCATATTTAGAGCCAATTACAGTAGATTTTCCACAGTTTGGTTCAGGAGGTGCTACTCAGGCTATTACACATAGTAAAATTAGAATTGATACTATTATAAAGATACCAAGAAATAAGGGGGGAAAGTAATGTATAAGCCGACAGAGATTGAAAAAAGAAATTGTATTCAAATTATAAAAGATATATTAATGACGGATGATGTTGTTGAATGTGAAAAATATGTTGACAATATTTTTAGTACAACCTATTCAATTGGTGGTGATTATAGTCAAGAAACACTTAAAGCTGTAGCAGAGATTGTATTGAAAGATGTTTGAATTAGTAGTACGACACCGGAGACCGCCTGGCATAGGCGACGGACCGCAACGGCACCGTCACCAGCTACTCCTATAATTTGTACGGGAACCTGACCGCGCGGACGGCCCGGGATCCCGCCCACCCGGGAAGGAACCTCTCGGAGACCTACGGGTATACCCCGGAGGGCCTGTTAAGGTTCGCCGTCTCCGGCGGGATGAGTTACCGCTATGAGCATGACGCGGAGGGACGCCTGGTGGGGAAGAGCGCCAGCGGGCGCACCCTGCTGTCCCTGGCCTACGACCTGGACGGCAACCTGGCCCGCCAGGAGGACGTGACGGGGAAGGTGACGGAATACACCTACAATGCCCTTGACCAGCTGGAGAGGGTGACGGATAATGGGACCATGGTGGCGGAGTATGCCTATTACCCGGACGGGGCCAGGAAGAGCCTGGCAAACGGCAGCCTGTATACGGAATACAGCTACGACGGGGACCGGAACCTTGCGGGCTTAAAGACCGTGCTCGGCACGGAGGTGCTGGCGGACAACCACTACCAGTATGACCGCAACGGGAACCGGACGGAGAAGCAGCAGGCAGGGGGGACCACACGGTACACCTATGACAGCCTGAACCGGCTGGCGAAAGTGGAGTACCCGTCCCATACGGAGGAACTTTACTATGACCGTGCGGGGAACCGCAGCTGCAGGGTGGTCGGCGGCGTGGAGGAACTCTATCGGTACGACCCCCGGAACCGCCTGACGGAATACGCCAGGGGAGGGATGCGTACAAAGTATGAGTATGACAATGCAGGTAACCTTTTAGCCGATGACCGGGCAAGGTACACTTACGATGCCTTCAACCGGACGGAGAGGGTGGAGACCTTCGACAGCCACGTGCAGGTCAACCGCTACGACCCGGAGGGCCTGCGCCATGAGCTGGAGGAGGACGGGAAGCTGGTACGGTACATCTTCCGCGGGGATGAGGTGGTGGCGGAGGAGACGGAAGGGAACATCATCCGCCTGATCCGCGGCACGGAACTGCTGGCATCGGATGCGGAGAATGCCAGGACCTACTACCACTATGCCTCCGACGAACTGGGGAGCGTCACCCATGTGGTGACGGGGCAGGGGAAGGAACCTGCCGGGGGAGGGGAAAACCCTGAAGGCAGCGTTCTGAATCGCTACGGGTATGACGCAAGGGGGAACCTTGCGCTATGCGAGGAAACTGTACCCAACCGATTCCTGTACACCGGGCAGCAGTACGACCCCGTCACCCGCCAGTACTACCTGCGTGCAAGGTATTACAACCCTGTGATCGCGCGTTTCACCCAGGAGGACACCTACCGCGGGGACGGGCTGAACCTGTACACCTACTGCCGGAATAACCCGGTATGCTATGTGGATCCCAGCGGGCACTGCGGCAAGGATCCCAACGGTGACTTCATGCCGCCCGCGGTGGTGCCGGAAGGGAAACAGTTACCGGCAGTGTATGTTCCACAGCAGGAGGCGCTGCGGAGGTGGTGTGCCAACTTCCAGGACGATGCGGGGACAGCCGGGCGTGCAGGCACCGGCGGAAATGGCGATTTCATGCCGCCCGCGGTGATACCGAAGCAGCCGTTGCCGTCCCTTGATCCGAAGCGGCCATTCCTTGTGCCAGAACCGCCAAGGCAGTTACCGGCAGTGATCTATCCCCAGCCGCAGGATTTACTGGATGGAAATCCCCAGAACCGTGTGAGTGGGCCTGTTGCGGATGTGCCGAACAGCGGTAATAGGGTGGGTGGCAGTGTTCCTAAACCGGATTTTATTGTTACTCCAAATGGAACTGTGATGGATATGGGTAAAAACTATAACCTAATAGGATCTGGGATGCAAGGAGACTGGTTTCAAATACATAATATTGGTAAACCCGAAGATGTTGGATTTTCACATACACATTCTCCTCAGCTGAATACAGATGGACAACATACGTCTTATAATAGAGTAGTAACCAGCACTGTAGCAGACGATATAGATTTGGCGGATCATTTGCTTAGGACAGGCAAGATGACTTTTAGGAAAAAGGGGAGACGATAAACAATGAGTGAAGGTATAATTTGTAAAGGAGAAGGAAAATTAAGCGCCTCAGATTTTTCTATAGTAGATGTAAGTGAGTTTTTGATGAGAGGAGCATTTTGGTTAGGAGGAACAAGTGGAATATGGACATTTAGATATAAAGGGAAAGAAATAGACAATATTATTACTGATGCACAAAGTCAAATGCATAACGGAATTCAATATCAAGACACACAAATATATAAATTGCTTAATTGTTTAATGGACAATAATATACGTTTTGCAATGTGGTATGATGTTTATGTAGAAAAACTTGATTTGTGTAATACAAAAAATGAGGTATTACAAACTTGTTATGAGCAGATAATGGATGCAAGTGGAATGTGTGAAGTATATATTGTGTCAAATATTGTGTAATTTCCTTTGAAGATTAATATCATAGATGATGCGTGGTGGAGATATTGTAGCATCTGAATCAAAATAATTCATATGAGAGGAGTCTCTTAGCGGTTAACTGGGAGATTCTGAACCGCTACAGGTATGACGCCCAACAACTTCCTGTACGCCGGGCAGCAGTACGACCCCGTTACCCGCCAGTACTACCTGCGTGCAAGGTACTATAACCCTGTGATCGCATGCTTCACCCAGGAGGACATCTACCGCGGGGACGGGCTGAATTTATATGCATACTGCCGGAACAACCCGGTATGCCATGTGGACCCCAGCGGGCATGACAAGGAGACATACCACAACTACGCGGGGGAGAATACTTATGGGCAGTGCAATGTGCAGGAGTGGTAAGATATTGTAGCCATTGCTGCCGGTGACTGGCATACAGTGGGGGTTAAAAAGCGATGGCACTGTTGTTGCGGTGGGACGGTATGAGGATGGGGATTACAGGGATGGAACACTACGTGCGGTAGTGGCAGCTGTGAAGAAGAAGGAAAATATGAAACGAGTGCTTATTAAGAGAATCCTATGGTGTATCTATTTGTTTTACGGCTTAATTGCCTTATGGGTTGCATATACATTTCGATTTAACCTGATCCTGGATCTCTTCTGGTGTAAAATTGACCAGACGGAGATCCAGGAAAAAGAAACTTACGACGGTTCCCTGGCAGGGCTTCCGGCTGGGCAAGGCGTGACAGAACTGACAGACATAGACCAGTTTTATGGGTTACAGGTGCAGGGATTTGACAGCAGTAACAGAGAGGGCTGGTGGGACTACGAGGGGGAGTTGATCGCTATACATCCGGAGTATGTCACCTTTGAGACAGATTCCATTATTCCACTGGGGCTCTATCGTCTGAACAGCAGGAGACTGGATGGATATAGCAGCGGTTACTGGAGGAACGGGCATTATGTACACTCAGAAGCGTACATTCCGGAATATACTGAGAGCAACCGCAACGGGGCATTATTTATATATAACCAGTATTACCTGGTGAGGCTGCCGGACGGGAATTATGTGCCGGCACACCTGGATGACGCTTATTACATAAAATATCGTCTGACCGGGAAAGTGCAGCTGCCGCTGGGAGTGGCAGTGACAGATATCTATACGCATTTTTCTAGATTACAGCCTTATCTTGAGGCGTATGGTCTGTCCAATGAGCGTATTCTGGATATGTATTGTGAGAAAAGGTATGAGGATCTGTCGATGCTGTATGCCCTGTTTGCATTCCTGGCCTGGTCGGCCCTTTTATTCATTGGGGCCTGCTGTGGGACATTGATCCTCCGTCTGGTCGGGCACCATAATAAGCAGTGCATTTTATAAGGAGATGGAGGGAAACAGACGGAATTCATTATAGTGTCCAGAAGTCACCTGGTTTTTCCGGGACAGCTGCCCCGGAAAATGGATCCCCTTCCTATCCAGATGTTTGCAGCGGGATTTTTGGTTTCAGTAGGCAACGGTGCACGGTTGATTAACCGTATACGGTTACCTACATGCCTATCACCATTTATAAAAGAAACAGGAATCATGTCCGCCTATGCGTTTGAGCATAAAAGGCTTTCGGCTTCCGCAAGTTCCCCTTCCGTATAGCCGAAAGAAATGATCTGTTCTTTTGCGGCGCCGGCCTTGATCATCCGTTCAACAGCATTCAGCCGCTCTTTCTTAATGCCTTCCTGAATACCTTCCTGAATACTTGTTTCCTTGATGGCTTCCGACCAGTTGCACATAGTCTGTATCCTCCCTTCCAGTTCCGTTGTCATTATCATTCCATATTCCTCTGCAAGCATACGTTTCTTTTCCTCCGCGTCCGCCTTGGAAAGCAGCTTTTCCAGCATGGAAATCAATATATTCTGGGACTCCTCTATGTTTTCATTGTTTCTTATATTGATAATTATGCCCCTCATCAGGTCTATGTCATACGTACCTGTCTTATTTCCATAGACGGTATTCCTGCCAAGGCCGATCTCCTCAATGGAGTCACCGTCCTCGCTGTTATCCAGGCAGATCCATATGGAACGGACCTTTTTCAGGCTGTCATAGTCACTGTGGAAAAATTCCGTCTGCTTCTGTGCGGAAATCATCCGTGCCAGGTAGAACAGGATCCTGTTCTACAGGTGATACCCCAATTTACCGGGATCGGAGGAACGCTGTGCCTCTAAATTGATCAGGAATTTCATGTCCGTTTCCCCATGGTATGCCGAAAAGCGGATATCGAAGAAAATCTTTCCCTCGCCCGGTATATTGTCCTCCGTATTGGACACATTGACGCGGCCCAGGTTCGACAGCCCTGCATCCAACGGCCTTATCCCCACATCAATATCATCCCCCATGCTGTCCATGATATCCATGATGGACATATCCTTGAATTCCTGGACAGCATATTTCAGGATACGGGCCAGTATCTGTTTGTCCGCAAGCAGGAATTTCATGCTCGCGTCATAGGCAGCGGCGTCATTTGCCGTCTCGATTGCCTGTGCCAAATTAGTGTCTGCCATCTTTTTCCCTTTCTTCTGTAGGTGTGGACCATGGCAATATCCCATCAGATTGTGGGAATCCCTGCTTCCACTGCCCCCATTATACCTGACCTGCACGATAATATCAATGGCTGTGCATGATAAAGTACGGAAATCAATTTTCTAAAACCTCACAAATCTTAGAAGGTTTAAGTAAGCAAT
>CAOKWI010000015.1 GCA_948473115.1 uncultured Lachnospiraceae bacterium
TTGGGCTTTGCCGTGCATAAGGCTCATCGGAACGCCTATCGAGCCGTCGCAGAAAGTACCCCTGTCTCCCCTGCGCCGTCCCTTCCTCCACAAACCCAAGCCGCCTGGCACTATCGGGGCTGAACCGTTATGTTACCAGCCCCAAACGCCTCATTCAGCACCTCGCAGCCCGGAAGCACGAATCTTCCCTTTTGGATCACGGGGATCCTGGTTCCGTCCGCCCTCACGGCCGCCAGTTCCTCCAGCTCGTCGTAGGGAATGGTGATATCTGTGTGACAGTCAAAATAAGCTTCCTGGGATTTCTGCTTTCTCAACAGGGATCTCTCGTTGTCCCTTGCCATGATCTCCTTCCCGTCGGGATTGTGCACAGGGATCTCCTCCGCATGGGCATAGCAGGTATCCCCCACCGCAAAATGGGGACCCATCTTCTCCGCGATCAGGATAGGAAGCTTATCCTCCACGCCCAGCCGCCTTGCGGCCACATAAGCCGTGGTGTTTGTGCCGATGGCAAACTCGCCCATGGGAAGGGTGGAATGCCGATATAAAATATTTTCGCTGATAAACGCCCTGTTCTCCTCCCCAGAGGCAAAATTGTCACAGGTGTAATCCCTGATCATGCCATCCTCAAAAGTGATGGCAAGGTTGCGGAATTCCAGTCCCCGCAGATAGACCCTGCTGACATGGAGCACCCCGTTTGTCCCTTTCAGGACAGGGGAGGTAAAGACCTCTCCCACGGGAATGTTCACATCCGCCACACAGTTTTCAAAGATGGTTTCCTGATCGGGATCCTTCAGCTTGTACAAATTCACCCTCAGGTCCGTGCGGTTGCCGTTTCCGCCCCTGATCTCGCAATAGTCCGCCGTGTCCAGCACATCGATGATGTTCTGCTGTACCTTCCGGTAGACCATATAATCCAGGGTATTGATGCGGATGGTCTCCTGGAACAGTTCCCGGAACACCGGGCCGATCTCAGGCACAGGAAAGGCAATGATCGTAAAGCTGCGCTCCTCCTCCAGGATATATTCCCTCTGGATCTCCCCCGCCCGGGCGCGGTATTCCACCCAGAGCCTGTTCTGCTCCTCACTCAGCTTCAGGGCTTCCTTCTTTGTCACTGGGTCAAAGGAGCCCTCCCCGAAGGTCTCCACCACCGCAGGCCCCGCATAATCCCGCGCCTGCCTCTTATATTCCTCATAAGTGGTACGGTTCACCTCCAGCCTGCGGTTCACATAATTCTTATCCAGGAAAAGCGCCTTATCATCCTTATGGTCGTATTCATACTGCCTGTTGGGCAGGCTGCCATAAAACCCTTTGGGAACCAGGGAAGGGTGGTCCAGCGCACTGGCCGCCCTTCTCCAGATCACCGGCTTTAACCCCATCCGGGCAAAATTCTCAATGGCACGTTTCATCATCCGCTCAAACCCGATCTGGTAATGCAGCGCCACGGTCCCCTTTTGGGACAGATCTATCCCGGCGACCTGAAACCCGATACGGTAACCCTCCGTGTAGGTGTCCGCCATGGCCGCAATGGTTTCCCGGGGCAGGCCGTTCATAAATTCCGCCATCTCCAGCACGCTGTCACTGACATACTCGCCATAGGCATAGAGATACCGCAGATCCGTAAGGTCGCTGTCACAAATGATATGCGTCCCGAAGCAGCCCTCCGGACACAGCTGTTCCCCAATCCTTCTCTCCACCGCCACATCGGCATAATCGCTGGCAAACCAGTAAAGGATCTGCCGGATGTCCTCCCGGCCGGGAATCCTCCGGTTCTCCTCCCACTCATAGACCACCGCCGTATAGATTTCCATGAGAAGCTCCATGCGGATCACCAGCTCTGCCAGCTTTCCCTCATAACAGAAGCCGATCATGCTGCGCAGCTCCACATACAGAAAAGAAAGCTCCGCCCCCAGCTCCTCTCCCAGCCGAGGTACCGCACAGGCGGGATCCGCGTAGCTGGAACCGTAATTTTCCGGCAGGATATCCCGGTACAGAGCCAGATTCCTTTCCTTCAGCTGCTCCAGCGAGGCATTGGCAACGCCGCCCCCTTCCTCCAGGAACCTTCTGTTTTCGTCGATCAATAACACAAATTCCGCCATGGCGGCAAAATAGGCCTCCAGGGCCGGAACACCGAAATGCTCTTTCGGAATCTCCCTGATCCTGTCCAATGCCAGTTCGTATCTTTCTTCATATATATCTGTCATACACATTACATATTCGCTCCCGCATACAAAATTAAGCTGATCCCGCCCAGAGCCGCCAGATTCAGCAGCGTTCCGAGGACAGGGAACAACCGGTAATAGTTTCTGTTCTGTACGGTCACAATCCCCAACCCCAGGCCGATCACGGAAAAGACCGCCGCAAGAAGGCCGGTAAAGCCAAATCCTGTCTCCGCCTCGCCTGCCCTCCTGTATGTCATAAACAGCACGATTCCCAGGGACACAAGGCTGATGACTCCCAGGATCGTCGCCATTATGGCACGGTTAGAATGCTTCTTGTTCGTAAAAATAAAGTTCTTTCTCATAAATTCTAAAAGGCACTTCCCCACGGAAGTCTGTAACTCCCCTCAGGAAATGCCCGGTTTCACTCCTCATATTAAAATAGAATCTTGGACTTTCCGGCGATCAGCTTCGCTCCTGCAATGATCATCAAGATACCGGATACAATCCCCACGATCAAAGAAATGACCCCCAGGGCAATATTGGTTGCCCCCGCACCCTTCATGATCTTGTAAACCTTTTCTTCCATTGTCCTGCTCCCTTCACGTTTTTCTCCTGCCAACAGGATATCCCTCTCATCATGCACCATACTTCTCATAATATTCATCCATCGCCGCCTTCATTTTATCATCAATGTATATCTGCCCTTTGTAAGGCCTGTCATACAAGTGTTCAATGACCTCCTGCATGGTCACAATGGCATGGGTGTCAAAGCCGTATTTCTCCCTGATCTCCTCCAGGGCGCTGACCTTGCCGCCGAGCCCTTTCTCCATGCGGTTCAGGGAAACCATCAGCCCTTTGATCTCCACCTTTCCCTGGGCCTGGATAATGGGAAAAGTCTCTTCAATGGATTTGCCGGAGGTAGTCACGTCCTCAATGATCACCACCCTGTCGCCATCCCCCATGCCGCTGCCCAGGAGAATGCCCACATCCCCGTGATCCTTGATCTCCTTCCGGTTGGAACAATAACGGATATCCTTGCCGTAAAGCTCGCTGTAAGCCATGGTGGTGGCCACGCTCAAAGGGATCCCCTTGTACGCAGGTCCGAACAGCACGTCAAAATCCTCCCCGAAAGTGTCATGGATCGCTTTCGCATAATACCCGCCCAGCCTGCGGAGCTGCGTACCGGTAAAATAGGCTCCCGCATTCATATAAAAGGGGGATTTCCTTCCGCTCTTTAAAGTAAACTCGCCGAATTTCAGCACCTGGCTGTCCACCATGAACTCAATGAATTCCTGCTTGTATGCCTCCATTGTACCTCAAACCCTCCTGTGTACCCGTTTCATATTTCAAATGTCTATTTTATCCTACCATAAAGCTTTCCATTTTTCAATCGGTTTTACCATTTATACTGCTTAACGATTTCACTTGCCGTGTAACCAGACTGCATAACGCTGACTGGTTCCATCGCATGATTACATTAGAGCGTGTTTGAAAATTGCTTTTTGTCAGCTGTGCGTCACAATTTGTGGTAGATTTGACCCGAATGAAGGAGACGTAGTGGGCTACGTTGACCGAATGAGGGGCAAAGATACCGCAAAGTGGGGCGTGCAGATGGCGGGAATGAATTTTCAAACACGCTCTAGGCAATATTCAGCGTTATGCTCGTGCAAGCACGGCACTTGGCTCATTGCTCGCGGGAATAAAAGATGGGCCGCACAGCGGCGTCGGATGCGAAGCAGACGCTGAGGGGGCTTGCCCACCTCGTCAGGAATGTGAAGGCTGAACTGTTACGATAACTTGATGCACTTAACCAATGTAATGTAGAACTCCTGGTACAGGTCTTCGTCAAGCCTGCCGCCGTCAATCACCGCTTTTATCAGCAGGGGCTTGTTTCCCCCTTCAGCCGCATGACCGTCACTGACCTTCCGGGGAATGACCTTCTAAACTCCTTTCTTTCCCCCACAAGCCCCGCAACATCATTGGACTGTTTTATCTCTGCCGTCTCCACCCCTGGAAACTCTGCACTTTCCACACAGTCCTCTTCCAACAGCACATAGGTATCACAGGCCAGTTTCTGCGTTTCTATACCAGGAAGCGAAACCAGCGTCTCAAAAGCCTCTCCCCGCAGGTTGACAGCTTTCAGAATAATCTCCCCTGTACCCTTGTCCCTGCTGGCCGTCAGATACAAGGGTTCAATCTCCAAAGGTTTCAACTCCGTCCACTGATACAGTTCACCGTCTATCCATCCCTCTACCCGGTTTCCCTGCACACGCAGTTCCAATTCATAACCATGTCCAGAAACCACCGAAAACTGGCTCTGGGTAAGAAAACTGCTCTTTCCGTCCACTTCCTCCATCAGGGCCGCATCCTGGTTCTCCCATCCGCCCAGGATCCAGCCCATCCGGTTCCGCTCATCCTTCCATGCAAAATACACCCGGAATCCCTTGAATCCCTCCAGTTCTTTCGCATGAAATTTCAAGGTGAAATTCCGTGGGGCAGATTCCGTGAGAAGCACAGGCAGCTTATCCGCTTTTACCTCCCGGTCTGCATACCGGATCTCTTCCCCCGTATCCCCATCCATCAGAACAATCTCCGAGAAAGCTACCCTTGCCTCATTTCCCCAGAAATAAACAGCACCTTCCTTCCGGGCATCCAGGTTCGCCAATACCTTTTTCTCCAAGCCGGTCTCTATCTCACATCTCAGCAGTTCGTCTCCCTGATGGTTCATAAACAGCTTCTGTACCTGGTAGTTCACCGACCTGCAGACCTGCCCGTTATCAAACCAGATCATATCGGGCCGCCAGTTCACATAGTCCCTGTTGCACAAAAGCGGCGCATAACATGCCATCTTCACTGCATGACAGGCATTCTGCAGCCCAGTCATGAATGCAGCCTCTGCCAGTGCGCTTTTTCCTGTATTCGAGCAGCTGGCATATTCCCCTAAGAACACATGGGGCGTCGTCTCCCCAAAGGAATCATACCGGTGAATATTGGCAAGGAACCACTCCGGCGCCATATAGTAATGCTCATCCACAATGTCCGCACCGTTCTCCCTGGCGCATTTCCATCCCAGATCATACTCACTGCCAGCACAAAAAGGCCCGCTGCTGCCGATAATCTTGATATCAGGGTACTTTTCCCGTACTGCTTTTACAAAACATGGGAAACGCTCCCGGAATCCCTCTCCTACTTCCTCGTTGCCAATCCCCAGATACTCCAGTCCAAAAGGCTCCCTATGCCCCAGAGCTGCCCGGACCGCTCCCCACTGTGTGGTCTCATCTCCGTTCGCAAACTCAATCAGGTCCAGGGTTTCCTGAATCCACGGCCCCAGTTCCTCCAGGGGAGCCATTCTCTTATGATGGGGATCATAGGCGGCCGGCAGAATCGGCACCGGCTTAGTGCCAATATCCTCGCAAAACAGGAAATATTCATAATATCCCAGCCCCAACGTCTGGTTATACCTCCAGTTGCTCCTTCGGGCAGGCCTGTCCTCCAAAGCCCCCAGTGTATTTTTCCAACGGTACAGCGAATCCCTGGCATTCTCATCCAGACTGCCGTCATGGACCAGACAGCCGCCCGGAAAGCGCATGAACTTCGGCTTCAGTTCCGCCAGAGCCTCCGCCAGGTCAGGACGGAGACCATTTCTCCTGCCCCGGTAGGTTTCTTCCGGAAAAAGGGACACAAAATCAAGCTCAACGCCGCTCCCCTCCAGAACGGTAACGGCAAGGCTTCCTCTTTCCGTAACCAGTTTTTCCGTTTCCACTGCCTGCCCTGTTTCCCCTGATCCTCCTGTTCCTTCCGGTATGCCCGATCCTCCTGTTCCCTCTGATCCCCCTGTTCCTTCCGGTATCCCTGATCCTCCTGCCCTGGAAGTTCCGCCCCTGTCTGCAATCTCCATAACAGCCGTATGTTTCCCCCACTGCCCTTTCACAGCCCATTTCCCCTCCGCAAGACAGACATCTTTCCCATCCCGCAGGGTGACCCGGATTGTACACTCCTCACTTCCCACACTTCTGGCATAACAGGAAAACAGGTACTTTTTCCCCTGCCGAAAACACATCCCCTTTCCAAAACCAAGGTTCCGGACGCCCACATCGGCTCCCGGTTTTTGAATATCCATATGGAGATAATGAGGATTCCTGGCGCTTACCGCATCCCCTTCCAAAACGGTAATCTCTGCCCTGCCGTCCCTCTCCACCTTCTCCCATGCAGTCAGCGGATGATAAGATGGATTATCTATCTCCCCAAACTCAAAGGAACGGTTCTGGATCATCTCCGCATACAGTCCACCGTCCGCAGCGTGGTTCAAATCCTCAAAAAAGATGCCAAACAGGTCTCCTATGGGCCTGTCCTCTGTTTTCGTCTCAATTGTAATACGATTCTGTTCCATTTCCTTTCCTTCCTGTCCTGGTCCCGCAAACGTCATCCCGAATGCCTGTATCAGCGAACACTGTCACCACATGGCCTTCACAGGTACAATCAACCAATCCGCATCAAAAGCGATCCCTCCGATGCAAACCTCCCGATGCCATCCTTTCCCATCAGGGTCAATCTTTCCGGGAAGATTTTACTCTGTATGCCCAGTATTTATTCACCAAAAAATTCATCGGCACAGTGACCAGCAGATTGAGGCCTGCTGCCAATACATTTCCCAGGAACTCCGCGTCAAACTGCGTCAGTCCATGTCCTGCAAGCATTTCCGCCCATCCACCCAGATACTGTGAAAGCCGTATCCAATCGATCCAGAACACCAACAGCGCCGAGCTGACCAGAAATCCCCCTAAATATGCCACATATGTTTTCAGAAGCACCTTCCACCAGACACGCCCACCCTGTTCGGGAGCCGCCTTAAATACATACCTGCTGCTCCAGTAATAGGCATTCAGCACGCTCAGCATAAAACCAATAAAATACGCCAGCAGATAGGGCATCCTGAAATAAACCAGGACACAATAGACTCCCTCACTGACCAGCGTATTGGAGATTCCGACGATTCCAAATTTAATAAACTGCCAGAAATTCCTCATACGCTCATTCATCCTGCTCCAGTATCTCGTACATCGAATAATAAGTACCAGACTTATTATTCGATGTACTCGTCAATAATAAATGGCGGGCGTTTCCTCGCCGCATCCAGGGCACGCCAGACATACTCTCCCAGGATCCCCATCATCAGGAGGATCAGACCGGAAGAGCACAATACCACGCACATGAGGGACGCCCAGCCCACGATAGGCGTTCCCACCGTAAAATACTCCACAAGGACATTGACCAGCATGATCACGGCTAAAATATTAAAGCCAATACCCACGTAGGTCATCAGGCGAATCGGCATGTAGGAGAAGCTCATCATGGAATCCAATACCAGCTTGAACTTCTTGGCAAAGGTCCAGCGGGAGACGCCTTTTTCCCTGTCCTTCCTGTCAAAATATACCATATCCGTCCGGAATCCCGCCCACAGCACCTGCAGAGTCAGACTGGAATTTTTCTCATCCAGGCGCTCCAGCACCTCGATCACCTTCCGGTCAATCAGGTAGCAGTCACAACCGCCCGCCGGCATATTCTTATTGACAAATCTGCGCACCAGGGAATAGTACCTGTTGGCAAAAAACACCTTCACCTTCGACTCGTCCCTGGAGCTGCGCACTGCCAGGACCACCTTATTCCCCTGTTTCCAGCGCTCGTACATCTCAGGTATCAGCGCGGCGTCCTCCTGTAAATCCGCCTGCTTCGTCACCGCGCAGTCGCCGGTGCAGACCGAAAGTCCTGCGAGAAGCGCCGCATGCTCGCCGAAATTGCGGGAAAGCTTCACCAGCCGCACATTCCTGTCCAGCTTCCGGATATCGTTCATGATCTGCCAGGAACGGTCCCCCGACCCATCGTCCACAAATATGATCTCGTAATCCCCCAGGCCTCCCAATATCTTTGTTTTCAGATCCTCATACAGGTCCATCAGTGTATCTTCATTGTAATACACCGGAACTACTATTGATATCTTGCTCATTTACAAAACTCCTGTCCCATTGCCGCCTGCTGCCCGTTCTGCTTCCTCCAGCGCCTTCCGGTAAGCGTCATAGTCACGAATGTACTCCTTTTCATCATAGTGCCTGCTGGCCAGTACCAGAAGCACGGAATCCACGGAAAAATCATACATATCCTTCCACAACATGGCAGAAAGGTAAAGTCCCATACGCGGCCTGTCCAGACTGATGACGGCTGATTCCCTGCCGTTATCCACCTTCACCTTGCTTTTCCCGCTGACATTGACCAGCAGAAACTCTGTCTCCCTGTTGGCGTGCCGGCCGCGGACCACCTCGCCGTCAGAGCCATAGATATAGAATACGCGTTTGATGTCAAAGGGGATATCCCTTCCCTCGCCTTCGATGACCACCAGGTTTCCTCTCTCATCGCCCAGATCCGCAAATTCTATTAATTGATACTGCTCCTCTAATTTCATTATTTTTCTCCTGTTCCATTGCCGTCTGCAGCGCCTGCCCCTGCATATCCCTGCGCATCCGCCGAAGACCCTGAGGAAGCGATGTCCTTCCTTAAAATTCGTTCAGGCATCGAATGACCCGCATCTGTTCCTCCCGGGTCATCCCATTGTACATGGGAAGCGATAACACCGTATCCGCATATTTCTCCGTTATCTCCAGGTCGCCCTTCCGATAGCCAAGATAACCATACGCCTCCGAAAGGTGAGGAGGCACAGGATAATGTATGATAGTACCGATCCCTCTCTCCTCCAGATAAGCGATCAGTTCCCGCCGGCAATCCGTGCGGATCACATACTGATGCCACACATGGGTCACACCCTCCCGGACAGCAGGCAGAATCAGTTTCCCATTGTGAAGCAGTTCCGTATAACGGGCCGCAATTTCCCGGCGCTCCGCCGTGATCTCCTCCATATGGGCCAGCCGCACCCTGAGCATGGCCGCCTGTAGTTCGTCCAGCCTGGAATTGGCGCCCACCACTTTATTATAATACCGCTTCTCGCTGCCGTAATTGCGATACATCCTCATGGCCCTTGCGTATTCCTCATTATCGGTGACAATAGCCCCTGCATCCCCGAATGCACCCAGATTCTTTGAGGGATAAAAGGAAAAGCAGCCTATATCCCCAAAGGTCCCTGTGACCTTTCCTCCAGCCGCCGCGCCGTGGGACTGCGCACAATCCTCCACCAGCCGCAGGTCATACTTTCGGCAAAGGTTTACGATCTTGTCCATATTGGATGCCTGCCCATACAGATGGACCACAAGGATCGCCTTGGTCTTTTCGGTAATCTTCTCTTCTATTTTATCCGCATCGATGTTGTAAAACTCATCCGGTTCCACAAGCACCGGCGTAGCCCCGTTGATGGTAATTCCCATCACACTGGCGATATAAGTGTTGCCCTGCACAATGACCTCGTCCCCGCTGCCGATCCCCAGCACGCGGAATGCCAGCCAAAGTGCATCCAGCCCGCTTGCAAGTCCGACGCAGTATCCGGAACCGGTATACCTCGCAAACGCTTCCTCAAAAGCCGACACCTCAGGTCCCAGCACATACCAGCCGGACCGCAGCACCCTCAGCGCCGCCGCCTCGATTTCCTCCTGATATTTTTCAAATCCCCTGTCCAGACGATTGGGCATTATTTCATCAAACATAGTTACTCCCTTTTTTCATATGATTCAGGCAATTTTGAAACCTTCATTTGACAAACAGACTTTGGGCAATCTCTCCTATTATTGTATCACAGCCTGCGTCTCATACTGATAAACTGCTATCTGTCCATTTTCCGCAATCAGCCCGGCTCCTCTTTTCAACAGTTCCTCCTCTACCTGTCCGCCGGGCACTGCCGCAATATAGCGGGACTGTAAGGTATCCATATGTTCCAGTACATAATCCAGCGAACAAAGATTAACGCCAAAACCGCCTGGCAGCGCATACAGCTGTTGCCAGGGTTCTGCTGCCACCTCTCCGTCCACCATGTCATAGGAAAGCCAGATCACCGTGTTTTCCCAGCCAATACCAGGCGTATATTCCATCTTTTCCCGGAGGATCTCCCCCATGGATTCAATGTCCTCTGCAAGTTCTTCCTGTCGCAAAGGCGGTAACCTGTCGTACTCAATTCCCGGCTTTACGAAAAAGAAAAGGCAGAGAACAAAGCCGATCACAATCTGGACAATTTTGTCCACAATTCTTGCAGAATACATACCTGTTACCAGGATGCCCACCAGCAAAAAAGTAAGCAGGTGACGTCCCCCGTCATTCATGACATACATAAAACATATCGCCGCCATCATAGCCGCATAAACAATTGCCGTCGATAATGCCAGTCTGAAAACGCTTCCTTTTTTCCTGTTCTTCCACTCTGCCGCTGCTATCACAAGAAGCATCACACCCATGGTTCCGTATATCGCGTACATACTGCCTGAAAAGTTTCCATATTGTAGTGCCACGCGCAGGAAAACCTTTAAATCCAATACACTTTGGATGCATTTCTGCCATAGTTCCATCAGACCCGCTCCCAGTCCCTGGTCCACAAAAGCCCGCACAACAGAAGTTTCCACAACGTCAATCAGATAAGCCGCACTCAAAAACCTGCTGATCATCAGATAACCCACCAGGAAAAGCCCTCCGGTTCCTGCCATGGCCATACACTTTACCTTCCCATGCTTCCAGCCTGCCGCAGCAGGATACAGCAGAAACAGCAGAAAGTAAGGACGCATCAATGTGAGGATGCCGGCAATCACAATCATTTGCCACAGATACCCTTCCTTTTTCTCCGATCCATAAGCAAACAGACACCCCATATACCATAACAGCAGGGCACAGCAGAAGATTTCCGGCATACAGGACATGATAAACCTGGTCAGCGGAGTAAACAGACTAAGCAACACCACAATTGTGGCCAGCTGCTTTTGAGTCGGCCTGGCCAGATATCCAAAAGTGAACATCCCGCCCATCAGGCAGACCAGGTTACACAGAAACGGGGCGAAGGTATTCCAGCCAAACACCTTCCCCCAGATCACCCATGGCGCCATCAATACCGGACTCCATACGGCAAATGACAGCACCGGCGCCCTGCTTTCATTATATCCGAAGTAGCCGCCGGGCACGCCGCTTTTTAAAATACCCTCTACCTGCTTATAATATAACAATTCGTCATTCCAGTAGGAATTGGGCACATAAACATCCCCTATTGTCCCTCCATATGCGGCACAGTATATCACGCATAAGACCAACGGAAGAATCCCCAGAATACCGGCTCTCACAATCCTCTTCTTCCATTCCGCGTCTTTCCATATTTTATTTTGTTTCCACATTTGTCTTTGTTTCCACGGCATCATTGTTTTTATCAGCGACTCCTCCTGCCTGAAATTGGCATAGGTGTATTATATCATATCACCTGCACTGTAGCAAGGAACTCCTGATTAGTTTGATCCGTGGATTCAATCTGCATAGTATTTCGCCTGTGCATTCCACATCTGGGCATATTGTCCCTGCCTGCCCAGCAGTTCCTCATGGCTGCCCCGCTCTATGATCCTGCCCTGGTCAAAGACTATGATATCGTCACAGAACCGGCAGCTGCTCATCCGGTGGGAAATATAGACGCTGGTCTTCTCCTTCACCATCTCGTCGAATCCCGCATAGACCTGTGCCTCACTGATGGGGTCAAGGGCTGCCGTGGGCTCATCCAGCACCACAAAGGGCGCGTCCTTATACAAGGCTCTTGCCAGCGCAAGCTTCTGTGCTTCGCCTCCGCTGATCTCCACACCCCCGTCCTTGGCCCGGTACAACAGAGTATCCACACCCTGGGGCAGTTCTCCCACAAATTCCGCCGCCCCGGCCCGCTCCAGGCAGTCGCGGAGTTTTCCGTCCTCCCTCTCATAGCCTGCCACAAGATTGCTCCACACAGGAAACGCAAACAGCTTGAAATCCTGGAACACCACGCTAAACAGTTCCCTGTACTCCCCCTCCTTATATTTCCTGATATCCACGCCGTTTAATGTAATGCTCCCCTCCGTCGGCTCGTACAGACGGCACAGCAGCTTGATAAAGGTAGTCTTACCCGCGCCATTCCTGCCTACCAGGGCCATTTTATCCTTCGTGGTCAGTTTACAATTGACATGCTTCAAGACCAGCTCTTCACTGCCCGGATAATGAAAACTCACATCCTTAAACTCTATCTCATACTCCCCGTCCAGACGCTTTTCCACAGGGATACTGCCTGCCACATGACTGCTCTCCAAATGCAGGAAATTCAGGAAATCCTCCATATAGGTGCAGTTCCTCCGCAGCAGCACGTTACTTTCCACCAGGTCCCGAAATCCCCCCGCCATCTTTGTCAGGGCTCCCGCATACTGGGTGAAAGTACCTATGGTGATGGCGCCTGCCAGCGTCTTTACGGCCACAAACAGGTATGCACACACTATAAAGAACCCATTGACCGTATTCCGGAACAGCCCTGACTGCCTGTCCAGTATGCTCCACCGGTTGAAAAACGATGTGGATACCTCGTTGAATTGCCTGAAGTTTGCCATCAGCATTTCCTTCATGTCATAAATGCGGATCACCTTTGCGGTCTTACTGTCCTTTAGGATATTGTTTGTCATGTAACCCAGTTTGATTTCCACATCTGTATGGCTGCTAAAAATGACTTCATGTCTCCGGTTGAATCCCCGGTTCCCCTTCCCGTAAACCACAAATGCCACACAGGTAAAAACCAATACAATTGCCACGGAAACCGCAGGCCGCGCCGCCATGGCAAGGAGTCCGCCCCCGGCTGCCGGAGGGGCAAAACACAGGGCTGCCGTCAGTCCCACCGCCATCCCTATGGTCAACAGGCTTTCCAGCATTTCCCTGTAAGCCCCCAGGATCCCGTTTAAACCGCCGTACATTGCGGCAGTACGTTCAGAACGGGCGATCCTGTCCACCACTTCTGGCTGCTCCATGGTTTCATAATCCAGTGAAAATGCCTTCTCCCGTATCAGCATATAGAGACCGGTGAAGAGCCGGTTCCAGGACTTTTCCTGGGCTCCCGCGACCAGCAGGCCGGCCATCTCCAGAAGCAGCGCCGTCAGGATCAGTGCCCCCGCACAGAAAAAAGCCCGGCGAAAGGCCGCCTCCAGCAGGCTGTCGATCAGACGCGCGGTAAAAAACAGCCCCAGATAGATATTCGCCACCTGAATGACCGCATCCATAAGCTGCAGGGGGATTGCAGAGGAATCTATCCTGTGGATGATCTTCAACAATTCCAGTCCCTTTCCGTGGATGCCTGCCGCATCCCTGATCTGCTCCATCCTATGCCGCTGCCGCTTTTGCCGCTTATTCTGTCTCTCCATTACAGCGCCTCCTTCTTCGTCTGATAGTACCTGGCCTGGGTGTGGAACATGGCGGCGTATGCGCCCTGCCTCTCCAGCAATTCCTCATGTCCGCCTTCCTCCGTGATCCTGCCGTCTTCCATAAAGAGGATGCGGTCGCAGAATTTGGTGGAACTGAGCCTGTGGGAGATAAAGATGCTGGTCTTCTCCCTGGTCATCTCATAATATTTTTCATAAAGCCTGCTCTCCGCAATGGGATCCAGGGCGGCGGTCGGCTCATCCAGGATCAGCACCGGGGCGTCCTTGTAAAGAGCCCGGGCCAGCATCAGCTTTTGCAGTTCCCCTCCCGACAGCCTGACTCCGGAAGCATCAATGTCATTGTTCATATAAGTCCGTTCCCTGTTCTCCAGGGTCTGCACCTTGTCCCACAATTCCGCCTTTTGCAGGCTTGCCCTTAAGCGCTCCCTGTCAGCGTCCGTCTCCACCGCACAGGTCACATTGTCCCCCAGGCGGAAGGAGAATGCAAATACATCCTGGAACACCACCGCAAATTCCCTGTAATAATCCTTTGCGTAAAAACATGAAATTTCCTTTCCATCCAGGAATATCCTGCCGGAGGTGGGGTGATAAAGCCCGCAGATCAATTTGATCAATGTGGATTTCCCGGCGCCGTTCATCCCCACCAGCGCCACCTTCTCCCCGGGCGCGATGGTCAGGGACAGATCATGAATGGTATCCTCCTGATTGCCCTCATACCGGAAAGAGACATGCTCCAGGCGGATTTCATGGGTTCTGCCTGCCCCCGTGGCCGACTGGGAATCCACCTTTTGCCTCCTGCTTTCAACCGCTTCCCCGGCCTCCCCCTGGAGGCGGCTTTCGCTTTCGCCCCGCTTCCGCGATTCCTCCCGGGAAACGGCTGCCGCTTTGGCCCGCTTCCGCGATTCCTCCCGGGAAACGGCTGCCGCTTTTAACCGTTTTCCCGGTTTCGCCCTGGAAGCGGCTGCCGCTTCCTCTGCCCCCAGCTGCTCCCCCATGGTTCCATCCAGCCCTGCTTCCGCAAATTCCAGGAAAACGCGATAGTCATCCATATATCTGTTATTCTCCAGCATGGCAGCCAGGGCATCCATCAGCGGGTTCATCCAGCCGCCGAATCCTGCAGCCACCCCGACATAGACCAGGAATACACCAAGCTCCAGATTCCCCTGCATCATCTGACCGATCAGGTAACCATATACCAGAAAATTCCTCACAAAGGCAAGGCAATTTTCCGCAATCCCCGCATACCCCCTGTTACATTTCCAATATCTGTACCCCCAGTAGACACCCTTCTCCTGCAGCCTGTGAAATTCCCCGGAAAACCAGTTCCACATATGATACAGGCGTATGTCCTTTCCATTGGCAGGGACAAGCACCTCCTTGCCTAATCCGGAGTATTCCTGCCATACCTTTTCAAATTCCTCGTCATACTTTACGGCACGCTTATGGGCATATCCATGGATACTGGCCGCCGCACCTGCTGTCAGCAGCGACAGCGCAAGAATTCCCAGGTTCTGCCTGCCAATCACGACAGAATAGAGGATCAGTCCCAGCAGATTGATCTGGAAATTACCCAGTGCCTTTAAAAAGGCCTCAATCCCCCTGTTGTTTCCGAAATAAAGATTCACCCCCGCCGCCCCCAGCATCTTCTGCCCTGCCTTGCTCTCCAGCGCCTGGTAATCCGCGTCCATGCTGGCATCAAAATACTGGGTCCCCAAGTTCAGTCTCAACTGCATCTGCTTATTTTTACAATATTGCCCCAGGTATCCTACCGCCACGTGCATTCCCTGTAATACAAGCACATATCCCCCCAGGAGCAACAGGATCCACCCCGGCTCCCTGCCGCTCCCCAGCAGATACACCACCGCACCGGGCATCGCCATCGCCAGGAAAGGCTGCGCCACAGCCAGAATCACATACACGCCCTGCCAGAAAGGGTATCCTGCTCCCTCCATCTCCTTCATCCAGGAAAAAGCCACTCGATAATTGCTCCAGATTGAGTGGCAGGTTTTGTTTTTCTTTTCCAAACCGTTATCCTTCATACCATCCTCCCTATACCAAATTGCCTCTTCGAGGCAATTCAAAGAATGCTTCGCATTCTTCCCTCACTGTGACGGAATTTCCTGTAAGATACCAAATTGCCTCTGCAAAGCTTCCACTGTCATGGACTATAACGTAAAAATCCCCTTTCAGGGGATTTTTCGCGTGAAATGTTCTTTTTTCCACCTCAAATGCACAGGATACAGGCGCGGGGCGGCAGGGTTCCTTTCTGTGGCGTGAGCGAGATGCGGAGAGGAGACTCCGGCGATGCACGCCCACTGGCGGGCATTGCCGTGCCCGAGGCTCATCGAAGCGCTCATCGAGCCGTCACAGAAAGGAACCCTGCCGCCCCGTGCCGTCCCTGTTCCCTCACCTCCACAATGGCAGCGTCAGTTCCGCCGCAAAGATACCCGGCTCATTGGCCAGCGTCAGATAGCCTTCATACTTTTCCGTCAGCGCCTTCACCCGCTTTATACCCAGCCCATGGTTCCCGCGCTTCTGTGAAATATAATTCCTCTCGTTAAAATTCAGTTCCTCCTTGGCGGAATTTTGGACAGAGATATATAGCTGGGATCTGTTCACCACCATATAGACACGCAAAAAGCGCTGTTCCTGTGGGATCACGTCACAGGCCTCCAGGGCATTGTCCAGCAGATTCCCCAGCAGCACACACAGATCCACATCCTCCACGGAAAGGATCTCCGGCAGGATCGCCTTACAGCTTACCCTGATCTTCCTCTGCTCCGCCAGGGTCAGCTTACTGTTCAGAATGGCATCCGCCATCAGATTGCCCGATTTCACATACGTATCCACACTGTCCAGGCTCTGCTCCAGTTCATCCAGATACTGCCTCATTTCCTCCGCCTGCCCCGCGGCCATCTGGGCCTTCATGACTTGCAGATGATTATGGTAATCATGCCTCCAGCTGCGCATGTTCAGGTAGATTTCCCTGATTTCCTCGTATTGATGGCTCAAAATATCCCTCTGAAACCGTTCCGTCTGCGCTTCAAAACCGCGCTGGTAGGAAAACAGCGTTCCCTCCAGGGAAAAAAACAGCAGCAGTTCCAACGCCAGGATCCCTGCGAAAAGACCTGTTTCCATTCCCGCATCCCGCCCCTGGGCAGAACTGCCCGCACCGTAAACCATCCCCAGAAGCACATAAACCGCCAGGTTCAGCAGACTGTTCCACACGCGCAGATGCCCCCGCTCATAACCAAGCATCAAAAGCAAGACTGCCAAAACCACACCGGTACACAACACCAGCCCCTTCATTTCAGCGCTTATGGAGACAACTGCCCGATCCATTACCACAGAGGATGCCGCCATCAGCACACCCGGGACCAAAGCCTTCCACCACTGGTACTTGAAAGCCCTCCCGCCATAGAACAACACATATAAAAAGAGAATCCCTGTGATCACCAGCCAGCCCGCCGGATGAAGCCACGGGCTTCCCCACCCGGGGAGCGGCAGATACATGACCAAAAGGGTTCCGAATGTCAATGCCAGAACAATGAGCCGTTTGACGCGTCCTTTCTCCAGCTCACCGATCTGCTCGATATAATAGTGATACAGCGCCAGCCATATCGCCTGAATCCCTGACTGTAACATGTCAACTCCTTTTATTCTATCCTGCTCCGGAAACGGACAGTTCAGCTGAACTTTTTGCGGAAATATCGCATATACACCCGGCTCAGTTCCTCCCATTTTCCCCTTGCAATCGGTATCAGAATACCGTTTTCCATCTGCACGTCCTTTCTGGTGATCCTCTCCACAAATCCAAGGTTGATCAGATAAGACCTGTGGGGTCTGAAAAAGACGTCCTGCTTTCCGGCAAGTTCCTGTTCCAGCTGCCGAAGAGGCTCCCTGCAGATAATCCTTCTGCCGTCCCTCATGGAGAGCACGGTCTCATGATCCATGCTTTCCAGAAGGCAGAGATCCGACACGTACACCTTCTCCACCTCTCCCGCGGAAACAGACACCAGAAGAGCCTCCCTGCTGCCCGACAATCGCACTGCACGGTCCAGCGCCGCACGCAGACGGTCTCTTTTCACCGGCTTTACAAGGTAGGAAACCGCCTCCAGGTCATACCCTTCCAGGGCAAAGTCCGGATTGCCTGTGACAAATATGATACTGATCCGTTCCCCTCTCTGCCGCAGCCTCTTCGCCAGTTCCATTCCGTCCATGCCGGGCATCTCAATATCCAGAAGCAATATGTCAATATCCCTTTTCTCTTCCCAGGAAAATAAAAAGGCATCCCCGGTGGTGAACAACTCCGCGGTATATGCCGGCTGCCCTTCCTTGGCCCAGAGCTCCACTTCACGTTCCAGCTCCTTCAACAGCACCTTATCGTCATCACATATTGCCACATGCAGCATAATGCATGCCTCCCGCTCCTTTTTTGCCAGTTCATTGTACCTTTCTCCGCTGTTCCTTGTCAATAGCCTGTTCGGCCTTGCTCCGTTTCCCTGCAGCTATCCAGACCCGATCGTGCCTGGTGGCCTGCTTTTTGGGGATCTTGGCTAAGGGGACAGCATGGCGCCGCCGTCCCTTTAGCAAGCCACCAGGCGCTATCGGGGCTGAATAGTGGCATTTCTTTCCTGAATAGCAGTCATATTCATATTGACTGTTTATCACACAAACGTTACAATAAAACCAGAAACCATTAATGCAATGATTCACAGAAAGGTTGTGGTAAAATGAATATGACTGAAGTTGCAAGATTACTGTTAGGCTTACGGGCTGCCGGATGGACAGAAAAGGAAATCAATGATTTTGTACTTTATATCGAATCAGGAGAAGAACAGTACAAACCCAGACCCCGGGAAGAAAAGTAATTTCAATCTCATACCGGGAACTACACAGTCAACATAAGCGGCGCCCCCGTATTACCACGGGAGCGCCGCTTTATCATGGCATATTCACTTTCAAGGCCAGCTTCGCTGACATGACCCTCGCGGCATTCGCCAAATGAATGCTTTCGCATCCGCTTGGCTCATTGCCCGCAGAAGTCAACAGCCCCGCGGAAATCAATACTTATCAAATCCGTCGCCTAGGGAAATGATCTGCTCATTGCTCGCACTGGAACCTGCGGCACTGTCTTTGTAAGAAGAACCCTTCTTGCCGCCCAGATTGTAGACGGAGAGCAGTTCGCGCATACGGGTCGCCTGGTTGGACAGCTCTTCACTTGCAGCGGCACACTGCTCGCTGGTAGCGGAATTGGTCTGGACGACCTGGGATACCTGTGAAATTGCCTGCTCGATCTGTGCAATGGCGGTTGCCTGATAGTTGGAAGACTGGGCAATGTTATTGATGATAACCTCACTCTGCTGTACCACATCGGAAATCACATTGAATGCCTTCGCTGTCTCATCCGCGATCTTGGAGCCTGCACCCACCTTACCGATGGAATCCTCAATGAGATCCGCCGTCTCTGCTGCCGCTTCGGCACTCTTGGCAGCAAGGCTCCTCACCTCTTCCGCCACTACCGCGAAGCCCTTGCCTGCCTCACCGGCCCTTGCAGCCTCCACAGCCGCGTTCAGGGCAAGAATATTGGTCTGGAACGCAATATTGTCAATGGTCTTAATAATGTTGGAAATGCTCTCGGAAGCCTTGTTGATATCTTCCATTGCGGACATCATATCACGCATCTGTGCGTTACCCTGCTGTACATCCTGAATTGCCTTGCCCACCAGTTCTGCCGCGGAATTTGCCTGCTCCGCATTTTCTCTTGTCTTCTCAGCGATCTCATCGATGGAAGCTGTGATCTGCTCAACCGCGCTTGCCTGCTCTGTGGAACCCTGTGCCAGGGACTGGCTCGCATCCGCCACCTGGGAAGAGCCGATGGTTACCTGGTATGCAGCGTCATTGATATTGCTTAATGCATGATGGTTGTCGTCAACCAGCTTCTTCAGGGATACGCCCATGACGTCTTCCGCACATTTAGGAGCAACCTCCACGGTCAGGTTACCATTGGAGACCTCCTCCGCAATGCCTGCCTGATACTTGATATTGTCAATCACAGTAACATACTCATCCACCAGTTCGCCAAACTCATCATTCGCCTGCTTGGTCAGGTGAAGGTTATTCACACGACCCATGGCAATCTCTTTCGCCGCATCGGACAACTGCCTTACGGACTGTGCAATGATCTTGATCAAAGCAGTGCTGATCACAAGGGTGATCACAACAGATACCACCAGCAGGACAATGCTGATAATATTGGACAGGTTCATGGTTTCCTTCAATGTTGCAATTCTGTTATCCTTGCCAGTGTTTACAAATTCCTTTAACTGCTCGCCGTACTCCTGCAGGGTAGAAATCCTGTTATCCTTGCCGGAATTCACGAACTCCATCAGCGCCGCGCGCTCATTTTCATCAACGCCGTCCACTTTGGACAGTTCCTCCTTGATCCCTGTGGCGCCGTCTTCATTCAACTGGCTGATCTCAGTAACCAGCCGGTCCAGTCCTTCGGCAATCTGATCCGCGCCCGCCTGGTTCATCGCACTTATGGTGGAAACCGCATAATTCGTAACGAATACCCCCACAAGCACATTGACGATCGTCAAGATCACAGGGATGGCAAATCCCAGGATCAGCTTTGTTCTTACCTTCATGTTTTTCATAATTTATACCTCTCTTTCATCCTCATCAACCGTGTCACCGGACTGCTCCGCAGCAGACAGGTCATTATCATTCAACAGTTTGTCGGGATCAATCAACAGCTTCACGGTATCCCCTACCCGTCCGATCCCATAGACATATTTGTTTTGAACCTTATCACCCCGCATGATCGTTGGAGGCGGCAGTATATTCTCGTCGCCGATCTCCACGACATCTGCAATCTCCTCCACCACCAGTCCGACCATCGTTTCCTTGACTATGATAACGATAATACAAGTCCTGTCATTGTATTCAAAGGAGGGCTGGCTGAACCTGAGACGCACATCGATCACAGGAAGGATTTTACCCCTGAGATTGATCAGACCCTTGATGTAATCCTCGGTCTCGGGAATAGCTGTTATCTCCTGAAAAGGTATGATTTCACTTACATACTGTATCTTCAAGGCATAATGCTCATTACCGGACTTGAAAGTCATGTATTTATCTTTCTGCTCTTCATGCTCACGGGTGTTTTCAATCGTTTCAGTCGTTTCACTCATTTACGGCACCATTCCTTTCTTCCAGTTTAATCTATTAATCCTGCCGGATCCAGTATCAAGGCAATGCTGCCGTCTCCCAGCTGGGTACATCCGGAAATTCCCTTCACTTTTTTGATGTAGGAAGGAATGGGCTTCACTACGATCTCCTGCTTTCCGATCAATTTGTCCACAAACAGACAAATGGTTTTACCCTCAACCTCAAACAGCAGCATCATTCCCTCTTCCACGTCAGAGCGGTAATCTTCCAGGCCGTACCAGTCGCCGATCCGGAGCACAGGATAGCATTCATCCCTGATCATGACGTACTCTTCGCCGGTAGGCTCATGGATCATCATATCCTTTGTCACGCGGACAAACTGCTTAATGAATCCTGTCTCCACCACAAAGGAAGTGGTTCCTGTCTCCATTACAATGCCGTCAATGATCGCCAGGGTCAGCGGAATCTTCAGGATCATGCTGCTGCCCTCGCCGGGAGTGCTCTCAATTTCCAGGGTTCCGCCGATGGATTGGATATTCTGTACCACAACGTCCATCCCAACGCCCCTGCCGGAGTACTCCGTCACCTGCTCATTGGTGGAGAAACCGGGAAGCGTGATAAACTGGTACACTTCCTTATCCTCATAGGAGGCATCCGACCTGTCCGGATCCAGGAGCCCCTGCTTCCTTGCCTTTGCCAGGATCTTCTCACGGTTCAGCCCCGTTCCATTGTCCGTCACGGTGATCCACACCTTGCCGGCTTCCGTCTTGGCAGACAGGGTTACCTTTCCCTTTTCCTTTTTACCGGCCGCTGCACGTTCCTCATTGGGCTCTATGCCATGGTCAACGGAGTTCCTCACCAGGTGCATCAGGGGATCCGAAATCTTCTCGCTGATATTCTTATCCACCTCTGTATGCTCGCCGACCATCTCAAACTCTACATCCTTGCCCAGCTTTCTGGATACGTCAAACACAAGACGGTTCATCTTCTGGAAGATATTCGTCAGGGGAACCATTCTCATGGACATGATAACATTCTGCAGATCCGTGGCGATCTTCGCCATCTGCGACGCTGCCTTGTTGAAATTCGCCAGATTCAGCCCCGGCACCTTCAAGTCAGGATTCTGCAATACCACGGACTCGGAGATTACCAGTTCCCCGATCAGATCCATCAGCTGATCCATCTTCTGGACATTTACGCTGATGAAGGCCGCTTTCTCACCCTTCGGTTTATCCTTTGCCAGCTTCTTCGGCTTACCGGGGGATTTGGACTGGATGACGAAATCACCGGGCGCCATCTTGGGCTTCTCCGGCTTATCAGCACTCTCGGCCGCCTTCTGCTCCCCGCCCTCCTGCGCCGCCTGAACCTTTGCCTCTATTTCCTCCGCGCTGGATTCCAGGTCGATCTGCTGGGCAGGCTGGTCTCCGAAGTCGAAGCCCTGAAGGAATTCCTCCGCCTTACATTCATAGATATCTACTTTTTCAATATCATATCCCGTCTTGATCACATTCCTGATGTCCGCCTCGGTGCACTGCGCCTGGAGCAGGATATGGAATCCATCCTCCATCAGCGTGCTGATGCTGCTGTCATCGGAAATCAGATCCTCCGGCTCATACAGCAGATCCTCCGCAAACTCTTTCAGGGCGTACACCGTTTTGTACGCATGAACATTGGCCATTTCCGTATCCTGATAAAAAGTTATGTATATCTTATAGAAGTGGCTGGCACTGTTTGCTACAGGTGCGATATAGAAATGCTTGGGTTCTTCACTCACATTTGCCTTCGGCAGTTCCTTGCCTTCCTTTACCGCGCCATTTTTAATTTCATTCAGGAAATTATCCAACTCGGCAATGATGGCAGACGGATCCCCATCCGCCGGACTTCCGTCCTGTATTTTATCCATTTCACCAGTAATGAAGTCCACTACCTGTAATACATGCTCCACCAACGTCTCATGGACAATATTCTGGGGATGGGACTCTCTGATGTAATAAAATACATCCTCCAGCTTGTGTGAGATGGCTGTTACATTGTCAAACATCATAATACCGGAAGATCCCTTGATGGTATGCATCGTCCTGAAGATCTCATTGATGGTATCTTCGTCGAAGCTGTCTGCATCCTTCTGTTCCAGAACCGTTTCCTGCAGCTGTTCCAGCAGTTGGCCGTTCTCGAACAGATACATATCAAGCATCCCTTCCACGTTAAATTCTTCAGCCATGTACTTCTCCTTTCCCTTTTATTCTCTTATTTTCAAATCAGATTGAGTTTTTTCATAGCCTGCTCGAATCTGGTCTGATCGATAGGTTTTCCGGAATAAATGGTACATCCCAGATCAAATGCCATTTTGACATTCTGCTCATCGTTCAGGGCGGTGGTCATGATCACCTTGACCTCCTGCTCCTTCGGAATGTTCTTCTGCTTCTCCAGGTTACGGATTCCCATCAGCGCCTGATACCCGTCCATGACCGGCATCATGACATCCAGGCACACCAGGTCATAGGGTTCCTCGTCTTCCAGTGCCATCAGAAACGCATCCACAGCCTCCATGCCGTCCACGGTCACGTCACACTCACCGTATTTGGACAGGAAACCCGACATGAATTTTCTGGTTGCATAATCATCTTCAGCCAATAAAATCTTCATACTCCCTCTCCTTTACATTGTGTTCAACACATAATATGTTTTCTTTGCAATATTTGACAGTTTCTCCTGAAACTCTACTGCACCCAGATCATACGCCACCTTGGGCATACCGTATACCACACAGGTGGATTCATCCTGCCCGATGGTCCTGGCCCCTGCTTTCCGCATGGCCAGAAGCCCCTTGGCCCCGTCTCCGCCCATTCCGGTCAATATGATTCCCAACGCATTGGGACCCGCCACTTTGGCGACAGACTCGAACAATACATCCACCGACGGGCAATGACCGTTTACCTTCGGCCCGGCCTTGACTTCCACCTGGTACATTCCGTTCACCTTTACCAGGTGCATATGTTTATCGCCTCCCGGCGCAATCAGCACCGTACCCGGCAATACCCGGTCACCTGTACGCGCTTCCTTCACCCGTACCCGGCACTGGTTATCCAGTCTTTTCGCATACATTTCCGTAAAGCCGGGGGGCATATGCTGTACCACCACGATTCCCGGCAGGTCAGCGCCGTAATCCTTCATGACGGCGAAGATGGCCTCGGTCCCCCCTGTGGAGGCCCCGATAGCGATCACCAGATTCTTTTCATGGGCTGTGAATTTCTCCGGCTCCTGAGCCATCACCTGCTGCTTGATCCTGCTGATCTTGGCTGTGGAGGCAATCTTGATCTTCACCAGCAGTTCGTTCCGGATGAAGCTTTCCAGCTGTCTGCGCTCCGATACCGCAGGCTTTGCCACAAAGTCCACCGCGCCTGCATTCATGGCGTCAAAGACCTTGTCGGACAGGGAACTGATGACCACCACCGGAAGAGGGTATTGCGGTATCAGCTTTCTCAGGAAGTCAATGCCATTCATCCGAGGAAGTTCCACGTCAAGAGTCATTACATCGGGATGGTATTTCAATATGGCATCCCGCGCCTCAAAGGGATCCTTTGCCACGCCCACGACCTGGATACTGGGATCTTGGCTGAGTCCCTGTACCAGAAGTTCTCTAAACACCAGGGAATCTTCCACAACTAAAACTTTAATCGGGTTCATAATTTAAATCCTTCCTCTGATTTTCTATCATCAAACCTATTTTCTGAATATGGAGGGCTGTATGATCTGAAACGGTGTACTGTCCCTGTCGATGGTTTCCGTCATTCCAATAAACAGATAGCCTCCCGGCTCCAGGGCGTCATACACCTTCTGCACCACCTGCCGTTTCGTGGGTTCATCGAAATAAATCATCACATTCCGCAAAAAGATAGTGTGCATCTTCTTCTTGAACGGGAACGGATCCATCAGGTTGAACTTTCTGAAAATGACCTGCTGCTTTATCTCATCCACAACCTCATAGCCACCGTTTTTCGTTTTATGGAAAAAGTGGCGTCTCCAGTTTTCCGGTATTTTTGCCATACGATCTTCGTCATAGACCCCCCTGATGGCCTGACTCAGCGCCTGGGTGGAAATGTCCGTGGCCAGGATCCTGGCATCCCAATGTTCACAGTCCAGCCCAAGGAAATCCCTCACGGTCATGGCGATCATATAAGGCTCTTCGCCGCTGGAGGCCGCACCGCACCAGATCCGCAGATCCTTTGTACCCATGGCTTTCTTCTGCGCCCAGGGCAGTACTTCCTTTTTAAAGAACTCAAAGTGCCCAAATTCCCGCATGAAATAAGTATGGTTCGTGGTCAGGTAATTGACCAGCGCCCTCTCCAGGTCTCCGGACTTATCCTTCTCCACATCGTTCATAAATGCGCCGAAGCTGCTCCATCCGCCCCTCCTGAGGTAATTCTCCAGTCTTCCATTAATGATAGTCTTTTTCCCATGTAAGTCAATACCGTATTTTTTTTTCACAAAAGATACAATTCTTATAAATTCCTCATCCGAAATCATAATACCACTTTCCTGCCCCTTTTACAAAAAAATATCAGCACAGCTGCCTGGCTATCTTGGAAAAGATCCGGAAGATCTCCGGCTGGAATTTTTTTCCGGATTCCTCCTGCATGATCTGCAATGCCTCCTCCTTGCTGAACGCATCACGGTAACTCCGCTTCTCCGTGAGCGCACAGTAGACATCCGCCACAGCCACGATCCTCGCCGCCAGGGGAATCCCCTCCCCCTTCAGCCCCGCCGGATAGCCGCTGCCGTCCCAGTTTTCATGGTGATAGTTCACCACATCCACGGAGATCCGGATAAAGTCATTGAAATCACTGGTCGCATGCAGGTCCTTAAGCAGCTTGGCGCCCACTTCCGCATGGCTCTGTACCAGCTTCCTCTCCTCCTCATCCAATGCCGCAGGCTTCTGCAATACATACTGTGGAACAGCTATGTTTCCGATATCACAGAGGGCGGCCGCCGCTTCAATGGTATCGATAAAGGTATCGGAAATATGCTCTGCAAACAATGGCGAAAACTGCATGCTCTGTGCCAGCATCCGGCAGTTTTGCTGTAATCTTTCCCTGTATGCAGGCGTGTAAAAGGCTTTCTCTGCCGCCATATTTGCCAGCGCGTACAGCACATTTTTCCGCTCCTGCTCTATCTGCAGCACCTGCTCCTGTACCGATTTCTGGAGCCGCCTGTTGTTCTCACTGATCTTCAGCGTGGCGGCATGCAGGGAAAGGTGGAGCTTCACCCTCGCCTGCACTACTTCCGGGATAAAGGGTTTGACGATATAATCATTGCCCCCCAGGGCAAACCCCTTTACCACATCCTCCGACTCCCCAAAGGCGGAGATAAAGATTACCGGTACATCCCTTGTCTGGGGCTTCGCCTTTAAGATCCGGCAAAGCTCGTGACCGTCCATCTCCGGCATGGAGACATCTGTCAACACCAGGTCAGGATTACAGCGCTTAAATTCCTCCAGGGCCTGCACACCGTTTTCCGCCAGCACGGCACGGTATCCCATATCCTTTATGATTTCCTCCAGGATCGCCCTGTTCATTTCCACATCGTCAACGATCAGGATCACCGAATCGCGGGTTTCATTCTTTTCATAATCCATCTGCCGCATCCCCTTCTTCCGGTTTCTGTTCCATGGCCGTTTTCAGTTCCTCCAGGCTCGTCATAGCCCTGTCGTAATTTTCCTTCTGGACAGCCATCTTCAGGCGGAGCACGCATCTGGCGGCATCATGGGGAGCTCCCTCCGTCAGCTGCCGCACGGTCTCCATAAAGTCCTCTGCCTTCTCCCAGTTCTCCATTTCAATGCAAAGCACCATTTTCGACAGAGTCTTATCCAACAGCTTCCTGTTTTCAGGCGTTCCGAAGGTGCGCATCGCGTCCGCATCCTCTGTCTCCTGCGTTTCCGGGGCTGTGATGTACAGTCCCGCATTGTCCCTGCGGGCCGCGGCATCCGGCATGGTGAAATCCTCGGCGCCGGAATCGCCGTCCCCCACCCATATGGAAAAGGCAAAGGTGGTTCCCTTATTTTTCTGGCTTTCCACGCTGATGCTTCCGCCCATCATTTCCACAAACTGCTTTGTAATGTTCAGACCCAGCCCCGTCCCCCCGTATTTCCGGGAAATGGAGGCATCCACCTGGGTAAAAGCCTTAAATAATTTGTCCTGATCTTCCTTTTCAACACCGATTCCCGTGTCCATCACAAGGAAATAGAGTTCAACGGTGTCCTGAACCTGCGCCGTCTTGAGGATCTCCAGGGAAATTCTTCCCACATGGGTAAACTTCTGCGCGTTGGACAGCAGGTTGTTCAGGATCTGCACGATCTTTAATTCATCTCCCACAATATACTCCGGCACCTCGGGAGACACTGTGACGAAGAAATCCAATCCCTTTTCTGTAATTTTATTCTGATGGTTGCCCCTCACATAGTCAACCATATTGCGAAAATGAAACCTGCGCGTTTCCAGTACAAACTTCCCGGCTTCAAGTTTAGAGAAATCAAGAATATTATTGATCAGCCTGTTCATATCCCCGCAGCAGCGCTCGATCAGCTGCAGGGTCTTTTTCTTCTGCTCATCATCCTCTTTCTCTGCCAGTTCCATAATGTTGCCCAGAATGCCGTTCACAGGTGTCCTCAGTTCATGAGTCACATTGGCGACAAATTCGGACCTTACCTGAAGGGCCTGCGCCGCCTCCTGTTTGACGCGTTCCATTTCCTGATTCAGATGCTCTCTCTCCAGTATATCGTTTGCCATACACAGATATCCGGCGCACTCCTCCTGCCAGGCTATCCTCGCCTCCACGGGGAAACAGGTGAGATTTTTCCGGTAAGCCGTCAGATTCCTCGTCTGGATGCCGAAAGGATATTCCGTGCCAAACCCTGTTTCAGTTCTTTTAAATTCATTCGGGAAAATATCGCTGATGTGGTTTCCGCACATCCCATCCCCATACTCCAACCTGTCTCTTGCAGCAGCATTCGCGTAAAAAATAATTCCGTCCGTATCAAAGAGGAAGAACATTTCCAAGCTGTTCTCAACAGGCAGCAATTCTGTCCCATCCCGTTTCATAACCATACCCCTTGCCCGCTTTTTCACACTTCCCGTCATGCCGTCAAGAGGAGGAAACCCAGCTTCCTGCGGGGCTTTTCCCGTCTCTTTATGGGAGACCCGCACGCCTCTTTGTGGATCCTGGCCACCTCCTTGGACGGTATGAGCATACACAAGCAGACAGGCAGCGAGATATCCTGTGATCCCGCTGTCTGTTTTATTATACTGGCGGTCAAAAAGACTGACCGCTCAGTATAAAATGATGTGCACAAGCCACAATGTGGGAAATCCTATATGATAATTTCCCACATGGGAAATATGCCGCTTCGCGGCTGCGGCTGGCACAATACTCACGGTAAATTTCATTGACCGTGAGTGTATATTAGACAAAACTGAATATCTTGTTTACTTCCACCATGTCATAAAAGTCCTGCTTCGCCAGCTGGAAGCATTCCATCACATCCGGCGAAAACTGTCCGCACTCGCCGTTCTGGATCATCTCGTAAGCCTCGGCATGGGAATAAGCCCCCTTATATACCCTTACGCTGATCAATGCATCATAGACATCCGCAATGGACACGATCTGGGCGCTGATAGGAATCTCATCCCCTTTCAGGTGATCCGGATACCCCTTGCCGTCCCATCTCTCGTGATGATGCCGGCATATCTCATAGCAATATTTGTAAAATTCGCTCTCCACACCCTTCTTGAAGGTTTCCAGCATATCACAGCCTATGGTCGTATGGGTCTTCATGACCTCAAACTCTTCCGCCGTCAGCTTGCCCGGCTTCATCAGAATAGCGTCGGGAATTCCGATCTTACCGATATCATGGAGAGTTGACGCCTTTGTGATCTCTTCGATCTGTGTGGGCGTGATCCCATACTCAGGGAAATACTTCGACAGGTATTTCAAAAGCACCCTGGTGAAATACTTGATCCGGCGCACATGGTCTCCCGACTCGGAGCTCCGGAATTCGACCACGGAACTGAGCGCCTCGATCATGAACTCATTGTTCTCGCGGATCTTCTTCTGCTGCGCCAGAATGGCCTCTTCCTGTTCCTTCAGGCGCCTCTCCATATTCGCCTTGTTCTGATACAGTTCGATCAGGTTCTTTGACCTTCTCTTGACGATATCGGGATAGAAAGGTTTATGTATGACATCGGCTATACCGTACTGATATGCTTTGTCCTCGCTGTCCCTGACCGTTTCGCTGGTGATCAGGATGACCGGTATCCGGTCGATCAGATCCTTCTGCTTCATGTATTCCAATACGGCAAACCCGTCCATGACCGGCATGATAATATCCAGGAGAACCAGCACAAAATCAGGGTTCTTCTCCAGCTGGTCGACTGCATCCTGGCCGTTCTCCCCCTGAACCACCTCATACTTCTCCCCGAACATTACCTCCAGTATTGTTCTGTTGACTTCTTCATCATCTACGATCAATATTCTCTCTTTATCCATATCCTCTCCTGTATGCCGCTCCTTGTTTTTACTTGTTTTTTATAACAAAATATCATTTATAGGATATTATTTATTTCCCAAATTGTCAATATGAATCGCCTTTTTTTTCACATGAAAAATGTAACAATTCAGCCCCCGCATTCCTGACGGGGCGGGCAAGTCCCCTCCCCGGCGGCAAAATATATTAGACAAGCCCCATGAAATGGAATATAATAGGCTGGTAATCCTTATATATAAAATTAGATCCACAGCATATCGTATACAGGAGGGTAAAAATGGACGCAAATTTTAAAACAGCACTTGAAGAAATGGGGATGGACGTTGACAATACTGTCAAACGCTTCATGGGAAACGAGACACTATATCTCAAATTCCTGAACAAGTTTCAGGCAGATCAGAGCGTTGCCAATATCCGGCAGTACATAGCAGAGCAGAACGCGGAGGAGATCTTCAAAAGTGCACACACGCTGAAGGGAGTGGCCGCAAACCTGGGGCTGGATCCCATCGCCCAGTACGCTTCCGACATCACGGAGCTTCTCCGCGGCAAGACAGCGTTCTCAGAGGTCGATACTGACAGGCTCGACACGCTGAACGTGGAATTAAAAGAAAAATATGACGCACTGATCAGGCTTCTGGCTGAGCAGCAATAAAAAAGTGCCGCAAAAAAACAGTGTGGGTGACGGAATCCCCGAAACCATCCCCACACTGTTTTATTTTTCTGCCCTGAAAGCGTTTTTACCGGCGTTTCCCTAAATCGAATAATCGTAATCGCGGTTAACCCGGTGCAGGAATTGGGAAGTCCTCTCCTCCCTGGGAGACTGGAATATCTGCCTGGGAGTGCCTTCCTCCACCACAACGCCGCCTTCCATAAACACTACCCTGTTTGCCACGTCATGAGCAAAGCTCATCTCATGGGTCACCACCACCATAGTGACGCCTTCCCTTGCCAACTCCTTCATGACGCACAATACCTCGCCTATCAATTCGGGATCCAGGGCGGAAGTGGGCTCGTCAAACAGGATCACCTCCGGTCTGACCGCCACGGCCCTGGCAATTCCCACCCGTTGCTGCTGGCCGCCGGAAAGCTGTGAGGGATAGTAACCATATCGGTCAGCAAGCCCCACCTTGTCGAGCGCCTCCTTCGCGATCACCTCCGCCTCTTCCCGGGGAACCTTCCTGGCCACAGTCAATCCCTCCATAACATTTTGGAGCGCCGTCTTGTTCTGGAACAGATTATAATTCTGAAACACAAAGGCCGTCTTCTTCCTGATCTTATTGACAGTCCTCCGTGACGCATTCTTTAACTCCGTATGAATCTCATCAAAGTCGAGACTGCCCTCGTCGGCCCTCTCCAGGAAATTAATGCACCTGAGCAGCGTCGTCTTACCGGAGCCGCTGGGACCCAGGATCACCACCACATCACCCTTTTCCACCTTGATATTTACTCCCTTTAATACCTGATTGCCGCCAAATGTCTTATGTATGTTCCTGATCTCCAACATTTCGTTTTCCTCCCTGATCCTGCATAACACTGTTTCGAAACACCCTATCCGGCCAGTCTCTGCTTGTACACGGATATCCTCTTTTCAATTCCCTTGAAAATGAGCTGCACCACTGTGCACAACACCAGATACACAAAGAAGACATCCAGGTATGCTTCAATATAATCATAGCCATAAGCCGCCGCCGTCCTGGCAATGGATGTAATCTCTTTCACGCCCATCATATATGCCAGCGAAGTGCTCTTGAGCAGACCGATGGTACTGTTGCAGAGATTGGGCATCGCCGCCACCATGGCCTGGGGAATAATGATACGAAGATAAGTCTGTCTCTTTGTCATACCCACCGCCAGCCCTGCTTCCAGCTGTCCCTGGTTCACCGTTTGCAGCGCAGACCGGAACACCTCCGTCAATACGGCCAGGTTATTGATAATGAACACAACATAGGCGTAAATGACAGGATTCCAGTTAAAAATGTTGTAATCCAGCTGAAGCACATTCCTGATCAGGTGGTTCAGCAGGCTGGGAAGCAGGCTGTATAAAAACAGAATCTGTAGGATCACCGGCGTTCCTCTGATGAAGGACACGTATCCGGCGATCAGCCTGCCCGCCACCTTTCTGTTCTCCGCTCTGGCCACAGCAAACAGAAATGCCAGCGGCCCGGCTGTCAGCAGGGTAAAAAACGTGATTTCCAGTGTGGTGGGAATGCCGGTCAGAATTTTGACAAGCGTTTCCCCCATGAATTTGATATTGAGCTCCATATGGACACCATGCCTTTCCGTGGTCTGCAATTAAGGAACTGTTAAGAATTAACTTTATATTTTGACGCAGCATTTGCGAGCTCAGAAAAGTCAAATGCGAAGATTAATTCTTTGACAGTTCCTAACTGCTTATGCCGCCGTTGTCAGTTTTTTCTTTCCTCTTGACAGCTTCTTCTCGACCGCTCCAAAAAACTTCTGGATCATAATGGTCATGATCCAGTAAAGGGCAGCGAGTGCCAGATAGACCTCCAGCGTGTAGGAGCCCTGGTATCTGCCTATGATCCTGTTGCCCTGTCCCACAATGTCTATCAACCCGATGGTATACGCCAAGGCGCCTTCCTTCATCAGGTTGATCAGGGAATTGGTAAAATTGGGGATCGCCACCACTATGCTCTGGGGCAGGACGATCCTGAGGAACGCCTGCGCCTCTGTGAGGCCAACGCTTACCGCTGCCTCCCTCTGTCCCTTGTCTATGGCCAGGTATGCCGATCTGAAGACCTCTGATATGTTGGCCGCATATAATATGGAAAAGGTCACGATCACAAAGAATCCGTTGTCAACCCCATTCATATTGATGCCCACGGAAAGGAGCAGTTCCGGCAATCCGTAAAACACCACAAACAGCATTACCACAGAGGGGACGCAGCGCGTCACATAGGTATAAATCTCTGCCAGTGCCTTCGTGACAGGGCGCCTCCGCACCTTTGCAAGGGCCAGGAAGAATCCCCACATCCCGCCAAACAGAACGGTTCCCAGGACCATTCCCAGGGTAACCGGCAGGTAAGTGACCAGTTCCGGTATAATTTCTAATATAAATAACGGGTGAAAGGGACGCATGTCTGCCACCTCCTGTACATTTTATCTTCAAATTTCTGAGAGAATCATCGCTTACCCAGCGGCGCAGGGAACCATTTCATCAGCGTTTCCTTATCCCTGTCCTGCAGCGGCCCGAAACGCCTGCTCCAGATCCTCTGTCAGATCCCTTATATTCTCAATTCCCACGGAAAGTCTCAGAAGGGTATCATCCACGCCCAGCCGCCTCCTCAGTTCCTCCGGAACCTCCGCGTGTGTCTGTCTGTAGGGATAGGTCAGCAGGCTTTCCACTCCGCCAAGGCTCTCCGCAAAGCGGATCAGTTTCACTTCCTTCAGCAGCCTCTCCGCCGTTGCAGGAGAATCCACCCGGAAAGACAGCATACCGCCATAACCGCTGCACTGGCTGTCAATAACTGTCTTATCCGGCCTGTCAGGAAGACCGATGTAATACACCTCCGACACCCTGGAATGATTCCGCAGCCACAATGCCAGTTCCAGCGCATTCTCCTGATGCCGTTCCATGCGCAGGGCCAACGTCTTGATGCCCCGAAGGGTTAAGAAACTGTCCATGGGAGACAGACATGCTCCTGTGGTCTTGTAAATCAGCTTTAGCTTCTCCGACAATTCCCTGTCCTTTACCACTGTAAAGCCTGCCAGCACATCATTGTGCCCGCCCAGATATTTCGTACCGCTATGGATTACAATATCTGCCCCCAGGGCCAGCGGCTGCTGGAAATAAGGGGAAAGAAAGGTATTGTCCACGATCAGCAGACACCCATGCCTCCCTGATATCTCCGCAGCCCCCCTGATATCCGTCACCTTCATGGTGGGATTGGATGGCGTTTCCAGGAAAACAGCCCGGGTCTCAGATGTGATTGCTTCCTCCAGTTTCCTTAAATCCGTGGTATCCACACTGCTGACCCGCAGTCCGAGTCGTCTCCCCAGATGTTCCCACAGACGTACACTTCCGCCGTATACATCGTCTGTAGCCACAATGTGAGCCCCTGTGCCAAACAGTTCAAACACTGCCGTGACAGCCGCCATCCCAGTGGAAAAAGCCAGCGCTTCCGTTCCTTTTTCCAACGCCGCCACCGTCTTCTGCAGTTCATCACGGGTGGGGTTGTTCACCCGTGAATATGCGTACCCGGTGGTCTCTCCCAGCGCCGGATGGGCGTATGTCGCCGAGAAATATACCGGGACGCTGACCGCACCATATTGGTCGTCCCTGTCCCCGCTTCCCTGTACACAGATTGTTTCCGGCCTGATTCCATTTGCGTAAGCCATTATCTCCGCCTCCTTCCTCTCTCCATGGCTTTTTAAAGCGTATCCGCCTTTTCCTTGATCCATGCCACTTTCTCGGGGCTCAGGTACTCGGGGATCAGGGAGCAGTCGGCTCCCACGACCAGACGATCCCTGCCGGCCTCGGACACCAGCCTCTCCGTCTCCGCCTGAAGCTGTTCCCTGTTTCCACTGTAAATAATGGAATCCGGCTTTGTGCTGAAGCCGCCGATGATCACCTTGTCAGGAAAACGCCTCTTCGCCTCCGCCAGGGAAAACTTCTCGTTGCTGACCGCATAATTCAATGCCTTGTACGGATAATTTGCATAGAGGGAAAAATCATTGGGTACCCCGATACTGCCGCACACATGGAGAATGGTGTAATCCTTTACCGCCGCAATCTCATCCGCGATCAGCCTTTCCGCGGGGGTAAATACATTCAGGTAATCCACCTTTCCAATGGTCTTAAAATTATGTACCGCATAGAAAATCCCGTCTGCCTTTGCCTCCGCCAGCAGCCTTCTGCTCAGGGCAATCAGATCCTGCGCGACCACATCCACGGCATGCTTCAACGCTTCCGGATGCTCTTTCACCGCCTTAGCCAGTTCCGCCTCCGTATTCGCCTTCCCCTTGGTGCGAAGCTGGGAAAACAACAGATAATAATAAGGAGAAAATACTGTGGGAAATACTGCCGTGTCATTGCCCAGCTCATCTGTAAGCTGCCGGATCAGCCTGACCTGGTTCTCATAAAAGGGATCATAAGCCCCCACAGGCCTGACAGCCAGCAGCTGCCCTGCATCGGTAATGTCCACGCCATCCAGGTTCGGCAGCACGAAGTATACATCCGGCATTACCTTGAGCAGGTCAAGCCTTGCCTCCTTCGCATAATCCCTATGCCCCTCAAAGGCTCTCTGAAAGACTTGCTCATTGGTTCCCGCTCCCCACTCCGAGGAATCCGTGAAATGCCACCATAATCCCACGGGCACCCTGTCTACCTTTTTCTGATCAAAAAGATCCAAAATAATCTGCTTTGCCATAACTTTACTCTCCTTTTCTTTCCACTTCCAGACATGCCGACGCAGTCGGCACAAACAGTCAATCAGAAGGACGCTGCACTACAGTTCGTCGCCCTTCTGATAGCCCTCAGGCACATAATCAAACAGGCTGTAACCAAAATACTTCTGTGCCAGTTCCTCGAAAACACCCTGCTCATAGAGCTGTTCCCATGCCTCGTCAAAGGCATCCGCAACCTCCTGGTTGTTCTTATTGAAGAAAGCCCATGTGGGAATTGCTTCATATGGCACATAGGACAGCTGATCCGCATACTGATGGTACTCCCCGTCCTCCGCCGCAACCCTGGCATCATACATGGAACGGATATCCACATAAGCGTCATACCTTCCCTCCAATACCCATTGATAAGCGTCATTAGAACCAAAATTATCAAGTTCCGTCAGCTGGACCTGTGTATCAGGATGGGTCTCATTATAATGCTGGATAATATTGTACTGAGCATTCTGGGGTGAAATGGGAACCAGGTTGCCGCTGAACCTTGCAAAGGATTCCAGGTCCGTGACCTGATCCGCATCCTCCGTGCGGAAGGTGATCCCTATCATGCTGGTGCCAATGTAATGTTCGGGGAAAATATAATTTTCCTCCCTCGCTGCCGTCCACCACGCACCCTTTGTCCCTATGTCATACTTCCCCGATTCCAGGCCAATCAGCAGATCCTCGTCGGAGGTGGGCACGAATTCCAATTCATACTGGGGAAGCAGATCAAATACTGCTTTTACCGCGGCAAATTCATAACCGTCCGGATTGCCCTCCTCATCAATATAGGAGTTTGCCCCTGTGGTGGTAAATGCATAATAAAGGGTTCGAACCCCATCCTCCGGCACTGTGCCGGAAGCCTGTGTCCCACCGGAGGCCGGCTCTGCGGATGGCCCCTGCGCCGCATTTGTACCGGATGCCGAAGCAGAGCCGCATGCAGTAATGCCTAATGCCACAATGGCTGCCAAACCAAGTGCTGTTATTTCTGTAATCTTTCGTTTTGCATTTTTTCTTCTTGCATTTTTTCTTTTTGCATTTTTTCTTTTCATATTTTTCCTTACCTTTCTGAATCCCATATCCATGACTTCTCATTTTCTTCAACTATGTTCACAAAAGCATTTTGCAGAAACAACTCCGGACAGCTATAAATGAGCACAAAAAAAGGGGATCTCCCCTCACCAGACAACCTGACTGTCCATAAAAAAGCGTCCCTTCGTGACGCTTGCAAGTTCGCACAGCGAACTTGTGAACGCATGCGTCTGACGACGCAGTTTCCTATAAGGTGAAGAAAGTTTCTGACAAGACATATTTATCTACAACAACAGTGTGTGCTGCAACACATTTCCTGACAGCACATTGCCTTCACACACATTTCCCGGATTTCTACAATCATGACATTCCTCTTTTCCATAAGTTGCTCCCTCCTAATTCATATATTTCCTATCAATTTAATATGAATTATTATACGAGTATGATACTCCAGCTAATTTCTTTTGTCAATACCTTATTTCAAAAAATTTCCAAAACTGAACTGTTACCAGATTTCTCCAAAAAAAACAGTGTGAACCCACACTGTTTTTTGTAATGCTTTGGTATGCTGCATTCTGTCGCTTGCTTACAGCCTAAAGTCTATATTCTGTCCCCACTGTCTCTCTTCAGCAGTCCGTACCTGGTCGCTCCATGCGGCATACAGGACATTGTCCACCTTTTTCTGTAGTTCATCTATGGAAGACGCGGTGACAGTCACATAATCCCCGTCAGGCTTACCGGTTTTACCGGAATTACGCCTTTCCTCCAACGCTTCAGCCTGTTTTTCCTTCTCGGCCTTCTTTGCATCCTTTTTCGCATTCTCCTTCTTTTCCGCAGACTTCCTCGCAATACGCTCTTTCTGCGCGGCCAGGGACTTATCCACCACTGCAAAGAAGGATGCGGTTCCGTTATCATTTACCTGCATACCGAAGCCCTTGACGCTGCTGTTGGAGCCAACACTCTTCTTCAGCTGATTCAGCTGCGTTGAAGCGCTACGGATAATCCCTTCATACTGCGCGCGGAAAGACTCATCCTCCGCCATCTTCTCCAGCTTCTCCTCATCGATCAGCACCACGGTCTTTACCGGATTCGCATAGCTTCCCGCCTGGGCCTTCGCCGTCTCCTTCTGATCCGCACTGACCAGGATAAAATCCATGTTGGAGAATTTCTTCTTCAACTCCTCATAATACTTTGCCGCCTTGTCGCTAAGTTTGGGCTGACCGATCATCTTGCCGTAATTGCCTGCCTTTCTGGTATCGGCTGCTTTCCCGGTATCAGCGGCTTTTCTGGCATCTGCCGCCTTTTCCAGTTCTGTCCCATAGCTTCTGGCAACATTTTCCTCTACGCCTGCTACACTGCTCATAAAAATCCCTCCTTGGTTTTGTGTCACCTGTGGAAATCCGTTTCCACACGGTTCAGTCTACTGTCAGCATAGTTTCCTATGTATTATATCGGCAAAGGAATCCTGATTGTTAAGTCCGCCACAAATTTTTCAAAACAGTTTCAACCAATGCATTCATTTCCAGTAAAGTTTCATGCTTTTCCCGATCTCTCCATCCTCCATACAGAACTTCTCTTTCACTTTGGCCACCGTTTTATCAAAAGAGACGTCAAATTCCCTGCAAGTGGATATCAGCGCCTTAATCCCCTCCTGTATCCCCTCTTTTAGGCCTTCCTGCTTTCCTTTCTGTATTCCCTCCTCAATACCTTCCTGTTTCCCGATCTCTATTCCTTCCTCAATACCTTCCTGCTTCCCGATCTCTATTCCTTCCTCAATGCCTTCCTGTTTCCCGATCTCTATTCCCTTATTCACCATTTCATCCAATAAATCACACACGACCGACCCTCCTTCTTCCTTCATAATCGTTATATTTTCCAGATATCTTGTATCGCCGGACAATGCATGGAGCATCCGCATTACCTCCTCTGGATTCCTCAGCTTCTGACGGCGCCTGATCAGGCTCTCCCTGTCAGAAAGGTAATCCAGGATCACCCTCATGTCCCCTTCAAACAGACTCCTCTCCTCCCTATCCAGAAACCGCATGTCGAACACATGCATCCGATTCCTATACAGATAATCCTCCGCACCCCTGTGTACCGGATAATCCAGCAGATCCGGAATCGTAGTTGCCGCCGTCCAGCGCTTCTCCCCCCAGTTGAGCACCAAGCTGATGACCGGATAGATCCCTTCCTCTTCCGCAGGGTCACATTCTTCCGGAGACTGCTCGATCGAAATCTCTCCTTTTTGAATCTGCCCTTCTGAAGGCTGCCCGGTCAAGGAATATCCTTCCTCCTTCCCCTTCCTATACTGCCTCCGGTAGGCAACGCCTTCATACCCCGCATGGCGAAGAACCATCCAGCGATCCACACGACTTTGGTTCTCCACTGTATACAACGCATGAACTTCTCCCTGTACCACTTCATACATGCTGTAATCCTGAAACTGGCTGGCCAGTTCTGCAGTTTTTCGTGGGTAAACGCTTTCCGTCGGTCCCGGATACATCCTTTCCTCCGCCAGCACCTTCTCCCCCTGGTACACCAATACATTGACAAGTTCCGCAAACACGTCCCTGCATGCCATAAACAATTTCCCGGGTCTGTCCTGATCCTCCATATGTTCCTCCTGATTTCCGGCAGATGCTTCCAGGGATTCCATACAGATGTACGCTGCTCCCGAAAACATGCCTGTATGTCAGGGTCAGGACGCTTACCGAAAGACTGGGAAGACAAAGTATTCCTTGACTTTCACATCCCACGGTGCCCCGCCCTGCTATATTAAAAGTTGAATCTGCGGCGAAACGCCCGAAAAGCACTTAAAAACACAGAACCCTGCAAAGTGCGATGTGATTCGTCTTTCTCTGTTACAAATTAAAAATACCACCAATATGCCCATGTGTCAAGCATTTTATAAAAATTGTATTATCGGTTTATCGTTTTCCATGACATCCGGTATTTACAGGCACCTGGCCACGTTTCCTGTCCTAAATGCTCCTGAAATCCCAAGTGTCAATATCACTCATCCAGTAATGGTCCTTGCAGAGAGTGTAAATATTTTTGTGTCTTTAGATTTTCTCCTTGGCAGATTTTCACCAACTGTAATCAACCAGAAACCCAGCATTTATAAGGGCTTGTGGGCTCTGCCCACACCCGGCCTCTGGAATAAGGTGGAAGGGCAAAGACACAAAATTAAAAACACTACCTCCTTGTGAAAAGATTGTTATATTTCCATCTGAAAATTTGTATACAATGCGGTTCTCTTCTTCAATATGGCGACTCCACCAACTGGATAAATTTCTCGACAGAGACCCCGGATGCCCCATACCCTCAAAAGGATTCCACTGTATTCCTTAACAAGGCGATTTGTACTCGTGAACGCATTTAATTGCCGCCTTCATCTCTGGATTACCGATGAGTTCACTCGTTATACTGTGCAGACGGCAGTTAATTACGTTTGTGGGTATAAATTGTTATTCCACATTTTTCCCAGTACGGTAACATACTGCCAATACAGCATTGACTTCAAAGACACGGAAGAAGCTTTTGCCCCTCCCGTGTATCTGTTTCCTATAAAACTATCTTTCCACCCTGAGGTTATCTTCCTATCAGCCCAGCAGGGACAGAACACCCTGGTTCGCCTGGTTTGCCTGTGCCAGCATTGCCTGGCCAGCCTGTGCAAGGATATTGTTGTTGGCATACTTAACCATCTCGGTAGCCATGTCGGTATCGCGGATAGCAGACTCTGCGGACTGCGTATTCTCAACGATATTGTCAAGGTTGTTGATGGTGTGCTCCAGACGGTTCTGCACCGCACCCAGGTCGGAACGCTGCTGGGAAACTTTTTTTATGGCTCCCTTGAGGGTCTCGATGGTAGCGGTAGCATCTTTCTCCGTGCTGACGCCGCCACCTACGCCACCCTTTGACCGCAGTCCATCGATTCCAATGCCTTTCGCACTCATGGCCTCGATCACTACCTCAATCTTATTGTCGGTATTTCCCTCTGCGCCCACATGAAGATTGAATTTCAGATCGCCAGTCACGGTCTTGTTCTCTTCGCCTGCAGCTTTTGCCTCTACCTTGGGAGTAACCTTCACAAATGTTCCAATCTGCTCAGCGCCGACTTCCGTCCAGGTACCGTTATTGTCCTTATAAAACAGTCCTCCCTTGTAGGTACCGTCATCCTCAAACTGAGCTGCCAATGTTGTATCTGTTGCAAGCGTACCGTCATTGGCTGTCGCAAGCTTGGTACTGCCGGCCTCAAACAAACCTGCCACATCATCTTCCCCCACCAACTGATCCGCCAGCTGTGCACCGTACTGATTCGTTGTGTCGGCCTGAGCAGAATAGAAAGAATAACCGTCCTTTGCCTTAACGTTTCCATCCTCATCCAGTTCAAAATAGTCCTTCAGGTCTGCCTCGGTCTTTGCCCCTGCTTTTACTTCTTTAAAGGTCCCGTCCTCCTGAAGCTGAACCACATACAGACCATTGTTGGTAACAGCAGTGCCGCCGCCATCTGATATTTTCTTCAATTCCGTCAAAAACTTTGCATCCGTATTGGCTGCCGCTTTTGCCACAACGCCACTGTCTGTGCCATAGCCTGTCTGGTATTCCACTTTCTTTTCCTGCGCCTCAACAGCAACAGTGGAAACCTTTATTTCCTTGTTACCCTCTCCCTTCAACAGATAGATCTCGTTGAACTTTGTTGTTTCTGCGACACGGTCTATCTCGTCGATCAACGCGTCAACCTCGCTCTGGATGTAGTCGCGCTCTTCCTGGGAGTTGGTTCCGTTTGCGGACTTGGTTGCCAGCTCATTCATCCTCTGGAGCATGTCGTGCACTTCTGTCAACGCGCCCTCTGCAGTCTGCACTGCGCTGATGCCGTCCTGTGCGTTCGCGGAAGCCTGGGTCAGGCCTCTCACCTGGCGTCTCATCTTCTCGGAGATCGCCAGACCTGCCGCGTCGTCAGCCGTCCGGTTGATCTTGTAGCCGGATGATAACTTCTCGGTGGACTTCGCCTGCGCCTTGGTTGTCAGGCCAAGCATCCTGTTGGAATTCATTGCTGTTAAATTGTGCTGTACTACCATAATTTACCTCCTTGGTTTTGCCTGGTGCAAATCCGTTTGCACCGATGTTGATTATTAATAGTTCCTACATTTTGCTGCTTTCGCGTCCCCTTATATCCCGCATCCGAATGTGTCCGGCATTTCAGATGGCCTGCGTCCAAATGTGCCTGGCATATTCCAGACACGGCCCACATCCAACCGCCTTCCATTGATGTATTGGAACATATTTCCTATGGTGACGCTTCTATAATGACCGGATAGTCCTACCCCGCTGCCGGGCTACCAGGTCACCCGGCATTATCTCGGAATTGACCAGGATGACAGGGACAATGTCTTTTTGAATATGTCCCTGTAGTAATCCCTGTCCATTTCCGGGAAGGGGAGAATTCACACACGGTTATCTCAGGCTTCCACACAGAGACGCGCGAAAACACCTTGTAGCGGCGTGTATGCAAAAGCATTGACCATTGTGTAATCAATGTGTATAATGTAAGGAAAGGGAGAAACACTAATGAAACAGAGGGATTTAATTAAAAAACTGGAAGCGGGAGGCTTTGTATTTGATCATCATGGAAGCAACCATGATATTTACAGGCGAGGAGAAGATGAATTTGAAACGGTTGAAAGACACAAGGAAATACCGGAAAGATTAGCACAGGCAATTTTAAAAAGACGCGGATTAAATAAATAGGAGGGAATATTATGCAGGCAGTATATCCAGTTTTGTTTACAAAAACGGAAGATTGTATTTTGGTCGAAGTTCCTGATCTGGAGGTTTTAACCGAAGGAAAAGACATGAAGAATGCCATTGATATGGCAAGGGACGCTATAGAATTGACGTGTGTTACCCTGGAAGATCACAAAAAAGAAATTCCGGCGCCATCTGATACATTAGATATTACAAAGGGGACTTTTTCAGGGGATGGAGAAACTATTTTGTCTTTTGTTGATATAGATTCCGGGGAATATAGAAGGAAAATAGATACAAAAACTGTGAGGAGAAATGTGGCGCTTCCGAGTTGGCTCGATTACGAAGCCGAACATGCCGGAATAAATGTTTCAAGAGTGCTGCAGGAAGCTTTGATGAATGTGTTAAACGTAAGGAGAAATATATAGTGTATACAGGTTTTTTAACCATGGTTTGAGATTGTGTAAATATATTTTTTTGAAAACTTTTGATTTGACCCTAAAGTATTACAGAGATTCACCGATGTACACAGTGTAAGGCAGGGACGCAACACTTTCCTAAGAAATGTTGCATTCCTGTTTATTATTTGCTTTCTGTCCGATTTTATTCCGCATTTTCAGTATTTACAATAAAAAACTGTTTCTGCCTGTATTTCAACCTCTCGCACTGGTTTGCAGCTGACTCTGTGCGCAACTCTGACAGAAAAATGATTTCTGTAAATTATTTGCCTTAAGAACTGCGGGAAGGGCTTTCGCCCCTCCCGCGCTTTTGTGACCTGAAAAACTGACTTTCCTTCCTAAGGAAACCTTCAATCAACGTTTCCCTAACATTATCCGGTTATCAGCCCAGCAGGGACAGAACACCCTGGTTCGCCTGGTTCGCCTGTGCCAGCATTGCCTGGCCAGCCTGTGCAAGGATATTGTTGTTGGCATACTTAACCATCTCGGTAGCCATGTCGGTATCGCGGATAGCAGACTCTGCGGACTGCGTATTCTCAACGATATTGTCAAGGTTGTTGATGGTGTGCTCCAGACGGTTCTGCACCGCACCCAGGTCGGAACGCTGCTGTGAAACCTTCTTGATGGCAGCCTTAATGGTCTCGATGCTGGCTGTAGCGTCTGCCTCAGTCCTGACGCCGCCGCCTGTGTTCTTACCGTCATCCCCTGTCTGACTCCTCAGCCCGTCAATCCCAATACCTGCCGCACTCATGGCTTCAATCTTAACAGTGATTTTGTTGGAGATAGCCTTCTCGTCAGTCATTGCGCCGCCCTCAGCGCCCACATGAAGGCTGAATTCCAGGGCCGAACCTGCTGCGGATGCACCGTTTTCTCCTTCCGCAGGGGTAAAAGTGAAGTATTTGTCAACCTGCTCCGCACCAATCTCCTTCATAGCCCCATTGGTGTCTTCCAGATAAAGACCTCCCAGATAAACACCATACTCATCAAAGTAGGTAGACATATCCGCATCTTCTGCCAGAGCAGCAGAAGTAGTCGTATTTCCTGTGCGGATCGGAGTTCCTTTTGCCTCAAAATAAGTGCCCAGATCAGTTTCCGCAATCTGGTTTGCAGTGTCGTGGACAACCTGATCGCCATGTTCGCCGTCCTTATCGGCAGGAACCTTATACAGCATAGCGCCGTCCTTATACTTTAAGTTACCATCCTCATCTAATTCCACGTACTTGTCAAGAGTGCCAGGGGTCGCATCTGCTGCATCTTTTTTGGGAGTGCCAGTTACTAACGTTGTACCATCCGCTACTGCAGTACCTGCACCACCATTAATACCGGCTTGGTTTACTGTGTCAGCTGCAGTTTTGAATGCCGTATTTGCCTTTGCTGTTACAGTTCCATCATCAGCTACATCGAAATAAGTGGCAAGATCAGCCTCAGCAGCTATTTCATTATAAGTAGTGCCACCATCTGTACTGCCCCAAAACTTATTACCCGCTCCAAGAGCAGTTGTATTTATTGCCATCTTTGCCGCTTCTGCTGCCGTAGCACCAGTATCCGCCGTAACCGCATCTATCTCGCCCACGCCATACGCACTCTGACCAGCCTTGACCGTAATCTGCATTTCCATCAATTTCTTTGCTGCATCATTCATGGCGACTGTCTGTTTTACAGCCGGTGTCTCCACAGGTGTTCCATTGGAATCCTGTGCACCCTTCAGCAGATAGATCTCGTTGAACTTCGTGGTCTCGGACACGCGGTCAATCTCATCGATCAAAGCGTCAACCTCGCTCTGGATGTAGTCGCGCTCTTCCTGGGAATTGGTTCCGTTCGCGGATTTGGTTGCCAGTTCGTTCATTCTCTGGAGCATGTCATGGACTTCTGTCAATGCGCCCTCTGCGGTCTGCACTGCGCTGATGCCGTCCTGTGCGTTTGCGGAAGCCTGGGTCAGACCTCTCACCTGGCGTCTCATCTTCTCGGAGATCGCCAGACCTGCCGCGTCGTCAGCCGCCCGATTGATCTTGTAGCCGGATGACAACTTCTCGGTGGACTTCGCCTGCGCCTTGGTTGTCAGGCCGAGCATCCTGTTAGAGTTCATTGCTGTTAAATTGTGCTGTACTACCATATTTTACCTCCTTGGTTTACCTGGTGCAAATCCGTTTGCACCGGTGTGAATTGTTACTGGTTCCTATACTTTTTGATTTTGCGTCCCCTGGATGCATTTCCCAGAATGACGCTTCTATAATGACCGGATGGTCCTACCCCGCTGCCGGGCCCCTGACTGTGGAGGCGGGCCGTCCGGTTATTACCCTGATTGTTTCCTGGCTGTTTTGCCTAGTACATGTTTGAAAATTGCTCTGGGACACTTTAAGCCGATCCCATGAGAAGCCTTATCTGTTCCCACCCCTTACGTTTCCCCGGGCGATGATGATCCTGGGCTTCTTTGCCACTTCTGTATTCTCCGCTTTTGGAGTGCTTCCTTTTTCCGCTGCACCTGCATTTTTCCCCGGATTCTCTTTCTTCACATATTTCTCCGGGTGCTCCTCCTGGGCGTAATACCTGGGAAGCTTCGCCCTTTCCTCCGGATCCGTGATGCTCCTTTCCAGGACGGTGCTCCTGACGATGTTCTTGTCCTTGGGGGCATCCACCATGATCCTTAAGTGCTTTCCCGTCCCGCCCAGGAACACCAGCTTAATGTCCTCACCGATCATCAGGTACTCTTCCGTGCTTACCGTAAGTCTTAACATACTAACCTCCTTGATTTCGCAGTCAACAAGTCAGCTTAGAGAAGATGCTTGTCGCCCTCAGCGATCCCTGCCTGTTTTGAATACAACACTTTGTTAACAAGTGTTGCATTATAATGGAAGCGGCGGCCATACCGGCCGCCTGTTTCACAGGAAAGTCCGGCAGAAAACGGCACTTTTCATCCGCTGCAAAAAGTGCCTCCGCGAGGCACTTCGAAGAATGCTTCGCATTCTTCCCCAGCCAGGACGAAATTTCCTATAAGATAAAAAAGCCGGAACAGGAAGGAGAAAAAATGAGCACGACACAGCCGATCAGGGACCCGAAACTACTCCATGAATTCAAGGATTTTTACCTGGAAAAAGAAAGAAATATCCGCAACTACACCTTATGCATATTAGGCCTGAACACCGCCCTGCGGATCACGGATGTCCTGGAATTAAGATGGGGAGATCTGTATGATTTTAATAAGAATCACTTTCTGGAGCACCTGACAATCACAGAGAAGAAAACCGGAAAGACAAATACAATCGCCCTGAATCAATCCATCGTGGACACCCTTACCGCTTACAGGGCGCAGTTTCCTTCCGCTCTCACTGCAGACACCTGCCTGTTCCCCAGCCGTAAAGGTATAAACCGGCCCATCAGCCGCAGCCAGGCCTTCCGGATCATTAAGAAGGCCGCCCTTGCCGTGGGGCTGTGCCAGAATGTGAGCTGCCACTCCCTGCGGAAGACCTTTGGGTACCACGCCTGGCAGCAGGGGACACCGCCTGCCCTGCTGATGAATATTTACAATCACTCTTCCTATCAGGTCACAAAGCACTATCTGGGAATCGAACAGGATGACAGGGACAATGTCTTTAAAAGTATTGCCCTGTAAAATGTAGGTATATAGCTTCGATGCCACTGTCAAGGTAAATATTTACAATGATTTGCTGATCCGTAACAGTTCAGCCATGCAACAATTTGCGAATTGCGCGTGGGTGCTTGCACACAAAGCGCGATTTGCAAATTGCTGCATGAGCGGAGCGCCCTCACATGAAGCCAAAAGGCGGCTCCCGCGGCATTCGCCAACTGTCCGTGCAAGCACGGCCGCTTGGCTCATTGCACGCGGAAATAAAAGATGAGCCGCGCAGCGGCGTCGGATGCGAAGCAGACGCTGAGGAGGGGGCTTGCCCACCTCGTTATGAATGAGAGGGCTGGACTGTTACGCTGATCCATTTCTCTGACATTGCAGATTTCCTGAAGATCTGACATTTGAGAGACAAAAAATTAAAATTTTTTGTCTCTGCCCTAAAGTATTTCCGATCTGATCCGATAAATAGAATAACAGGCACGAATGCAACACTTGTTAACAAAGTGTTGCATTCGTGCCTGTTATGTATTGTAACCGTTCCGCCATACATTATCCCATTTTTCTTGCAATTATGGCGTTTCTGTTGTATAGTTGTTTCGAGTTGAATCATACAAATATTGATTGGAGGATATCATAATGAAAGAAAAAGTTGTTCTGGCTTATTCCGGCGGTCTGGACACTACCGCCATCATTCCCTGGTTAAAGGAGAATTTCGACTATGAGGTGATCTGCGTCTGTGTGGACTGCGGACAGGCCGAGGAACTGGACGGCCTGGAGGAAAGGGCAAAGTCCTGCGGCGCTTCCAAGCTCTACATAGAGAACGTGATCGACGAGTTCTGTGACGAGTACATTGTTCCCTGTGTGCAGGCAAATGCCATTTACGAGAATAAATATCTGCTGGGCACTTCCATGGCAAGACCCCTCATCGCCAAGAAGCTGGTGGAGATCGCAAGGAAAGAAGGGGCTACCGCCATCTGCCATGGCGCAACCGGAAAGGGCAACGACCAGATCCGTTTCGAACTGGGCATCAAGGCGCTTGCTCCTGATATCAAGATCATTGCGGCATGGAGGAACGATAAGTGGACCATGGATTCCCGTGAGTCCGAGATCGCATACTGCCAGGCCCATGGCATCCATCTTCCCTTCTCCGCTGATTCCTCTTACAGCCGCGACCGCAATATCTGGCACATCAGCCATGAGGGACTGGAACTGGAGGATCCCGCAAACGAGCCTAACTTTGAGCATCTGCTGGTGCTGGGCACCACGCCTGAAAAGGCTCCCGAGGAGGGCGAATATGTGACCATGACCTTTGAAAAGGGCATTCCCACCTCCGTAAACGGCAAAAAGATGAAAGTATCCGAGATCATCAGCACCCTGAACGAGATGGGCGGAAAGCACGGTATCGGCATCATTGACATTGTGGAAAACCGTGTGGTGGGCATGAAATCCCGCGGCGTCTATGAGACCCCCGGCGGTACCATCCTGATGGAGGCCCATCAGCAGCTTGAGGAACTGATCCTGGATCGCGACACCTACGCAATGAAGAAGGAGATTGGAAGCCGCTTCGCAAGCCTTGTATACGAAGGAAAATGGTTTACACCCCTGCGTCAGGCAGAGCAGGCATTTATTGAGGAGACCCAGAAATATGTTACCGGCGAAGTGAAGTTCAAGCTTTACAAGGGCAATATCATCAAGGCTGGCACCACTTCCCCTTATACTCTTTACAACGAAAGCATCGCTTCCTTTACCACCGGCGACCTGTACGATCACCACGATGCAGAAGGCTTTATCAATCTGTTCGGGCTCTCCTGCAAGGTACGCGCCATGAAGATGCAGGAGCAGGGTGAGGAAATGTTCTAAAGAAACGCTTCCTAAGCGTTTCCCTGAAGCCAACACCCCCGCTGCAAGCACGGGACATCAAGCTTGCAGCGCTACAGGCAACGGGGCTTTGACCCTCGCTGGAAGAAGGAAGGATGGAATGACCTCAGTTACGATTTTAGGAGGATACCTCCTTTTGATTAATTTCATCGGCTATGTTATCATGGGTGTGGACAAAAAAAGAGCCATCCGGGGTGCCTGGCGCATCTCGGAGGCTTCTTTATTTACGGTCGCCCTGCTGGGCGGTGCGCTGGGATGCACTCTTGGCATGAACCATTTCCGTCACAAGACAAAGCACTGGTATTTTAAGTACGGGATGCCTGCCATTTTCCTATTACAGGTCTGTCTGCTGGTATTTCTCAGCAGGGCACTGTTCCCGACATGATGAGTCATTCGCTCAAATCCTATGCCGAACCTAATGCATCATTGCATTAATTTCTGAGTAATCAGCACTCGCTGTTCACGTTATTGCTGCGTTGTTGTCGGTCAACAATTGCTTTAGCAATTTGATACCGCATCGTTGGCCGACAACAACGCAGCAGATGGAAATTTAGGCAAGTCATTAGTCAAATTATGAACGTGTCAGTGCACTAGATATTTTCCGTAACAGTTCAACTATACGGCACCGCGAAGTCCAAATTGCTTTCTTGTGCAATTTTGCGAGACTTTCCTCATTACTTGCGGGAATAAAGATTGCACTCCTTCAAAATATCTTTTATAATATAATTATCTACAAACGGTTTTATTTATTTGAAAGAAGGTGGCAAAGGTGGTGAATACAATGACCAATCAGGAATTATGCATTTTGCTTGAATCGCTGCTCGCATTACTTGAAACAAATAACAACGAAAAAGCGAAAACAGTGATTGAAAATGCTATCAGGCGAATTGATAAAGGACAAAAAGAAGAGAACAGGTAACCCAAGGAAAAAGAATTGTCACGAATACATGGGAAAAGAGCGCAGTTCTTGCGCTCTTTCTCCTTATTTGCAGTCAGGTAGTCACGATCACCCCGCCGTCATTGGCGTACATACTGCTGATGCCTCTCATATCCATCACAATACACTCTTTGAATTTCCGTTTTGCAAGAATAATTTCCTTCACCATCTCCGCCCTGGAGAGTTCGTTGCAATGAGTGATGATCAGGCGGCGTTCCTCTGACTGATCCACTTCTGCCACTGCAAATTCCGCCATCTTCACCAACGCCTTCCTGATACCGATGGACTGGCTTTTCTGCTCGATCTTTCCCTTGACGCCTATCATCACCGGTTTTATGTTCAGACTGGACACAGCCAATGCCTTGATACCTGAAATTCTTCCATTCTTAATAAAGGTGTCCAGATTATCCAGCACAAAATAAGTATGCACACTGTCACGGTAACTCTCGATCTGCTTTACAATCTCCTCGAAGGAGAATCCTGCCTCCTCCAGCTCGACCAGCTTCAATGCCAGCTGTGTCTCTCCGCCGCTGGCAGATTCAGAATCCACCACATGGATCTGTTTGTCTCCGTATTTCTCCCGGTACAGGTCCATTCCCAGTTTTGCGCTGTTATAGCTGCCGCTCAGGTGGGAAGACAAGGTTACGGCATACACATGGTCGGCATCCCCTCTGTAAGCCTCCATGAAAAGCTCCGGCGAGGGACAGGAAGACCTGGGACACTGGGGACAATCCGCCACCTTTTTCAAAAACACCTTCTGGTCAAAGTCATCATCATCCTGAATCCGATAATCCCCTACCTCAATTCCAAGGGGCACCCGTACAAAACGGGGATCCTGAAGCAACTCATCAGGAAGCTCACAACAACTGTCCACTACTATCTTGTAACTCATAATTCCTCGCATTCTGCCGCATTGATACAACAGCTGTCAAGCTGTGCCGGCGGCCTGTTAATTATCTGGAACCCTTTATCTGTATCTGCATCGGTATGCTGTTATGCTTTTCATCCGGCAAATGTTTCCAGTCATGAGCATAAAAGGCGATGCAGATCATATTTCCGGGAACGTGACCAAAAATGCTATCACATATGGTTTTCATTACCATATATGATAGCATCCTAAATGCAGTATGTAAAGCATATTATTGCCATATCACATATTTTTTACAACTTTATGCTTATTTTATGTTTTACACAATTTTATATTTTCACCGATCCTATATTTTCCCGAACCCTTCCGTCATCTCCCTGTCATTTGCCAGGATCATATGTCCCGGGCGGATTTCCCGCCACCTGGGGGGATTCCTGTCGTAATCATGGATGGACGGGTCATAGACTGTCAGCTTCTTTTCCCTCTCCCTGACGGGATCCGGCATGGGAATCGCAGACAGCAGCGCCCTCGTATAAGGATGGGCTGCATGGGTAATCAGCTCCTCGGTCTCCGCCAGCTCCACAATGCGCCCCTTGTACACCACGGCGATCCTGTCGGAGAAATAGCGCATGACTGACAGATCGTGGGCGATAAAGATATAAGTGATCCCACGTGACTTCTGCAAAGAAGCCAGCAGATTCAGCACCTGGGCCCGTATGGACACATCCAGGGCGGAAATCGGCTCATCCGCAATGATGCATTCCGGCTCCATGATCAATGCCCTGGCAATGCCTATCCTCTGTCTCTGGCCTCCGGAAAACTCATGGGGAAAACGGCTGGCAAACTCCGGAAGCAGTCCCACCTCCGCCAATGCCTGCTGCACCTTTTGCATCCGCTCTTCCTTACTTATCTTACGATTCAGATTCAAAAGCCCCTCACTGACAATATAATCCACCTTGGCGCGCTCATTCAGGGACGCCATGGGATCCTGGAAGATCATCTGTATCTCCTGGATGATCTGCCTGTCCAGCTGCCGGCTGATCCTGCCGTTGATCCGGTTGCCTTTATAGAGTATCTCTCCCGCCGAAGTGGGGTGAATCCGCATGATGGCGCGTCCGATGGTGGTCTTTCCGGAGCCGGACTCTCCCACGATGCCGAAGGTCTCTCCCCGGTATACCTGAAAGCTCACTCCCCGGACCGCCTCAAAGGCCTTCTTGCCGTTCCCAAAGGTGACATGCAGATCCTTTACATCCAACAGTACTTCTCTATCCGTACTCATCCCAGCACCTCCAGATTCCTCAGATTCCGAATCCCCTCAGGGGGCTCCAGCTTCGGCGCCCTGGGATCCAAAAGCCAGGTCTTGGCCTTATGGGTGGCACTGATTTCGAAGCAGGGCGGCGCCATCAGGAAGTCGATCTTCAGCGCTTTGGGGTTTCTGGGCGCGAAGGCATCCCCCTCTATGGTCTTATACAGGCTGGGAGGCGTTCCCTTGATGGTGAACAGTTCTTCCCCCTTCTGCCCCAGCTGGGGAAGGGAGGATAGCAGCGCCCATGTATAGGGATGCCTTGGATCGTAGAACACGTCCTCCGCCGTCCCGATCTCCACAAAGTCCCCCGCATACATGACAGCCACCCTGTCCGCGATATTGGCCACCACCCCAAGGTCATGCGTGATAAAAATAATGGTCAGGTCATACTTTGCCTTCAATTCCTTCAGCAGCCCCATGATCTGGGCCTGAATGGTCACATCCAGCGCCGTGGTGGGCTCGTCGCAGATCAGTATCTCAGGGCTGCAGGCAAGGGCTATGGCAATCACCACACGCTGCCGCATACCGCCCGAGAATTCATGTGGATATTGTTTATAACGTCTTTCCGGATCCCGGATACCCACATCCTGTAAATAAGAGTAAACCTTATTCCTCACGGCCTCCCTGCCCTTGATGTCAGGCTGATGGAGACGCACCGCTTCCGCGATCTGCTCCCCGATGGTCTTCAACGGATTTAAGCTTGTCATTGGATCCTGCATGATCATGGCGATCTCACTGCCGCGGATCCCCTGCCATTCCTTCTCCGTCTTAAATTTCGCAAGATCCTTCCCGTTATAAAGGATCTCACCCGAGGAGATAAAGCCGTTACCGTCCAGCAGCCCCATAAAGGACTTGGTCAGCACCGATTTGCCGGAGCCGGATTCTCCCACCACCGCGATACTCTCGCCTTTATATACATCCAGGGACACATTCCTGACCGCATGGAGCACCTGCCCCCGCAGCGTAAATTTAATGTTCAGGTCCCTGACCGATAATATAACCTTGGAAAAATTGTCGTTCTCTTTCATTAAACCCTCCTTGGCCTACCTATGGTTTTTGGGATCCGCAGCGTCGGAAAAGGCATTTCCCACAATGTAAAAGGAAATCGTCACAATGGACAGGATCACCGTGGGATAGATCAGCTGATATCTCTGGGACACGTTCATCATCACAGCCCGCCCCGCGTCGATCAGGTTTCCCAGGCTGGGAGTCGATGTGGGAAGCCCCAGACCTATGTATGTGACAAACACCTCATTGCCTATGGCTCCGGGAATGGACAGCGCCATACGCAGCATAATCACGGATACCAGATAGGGCAGCAGATTCTTCAGCACAAGCCTCCTGGTAGGCGTTCCCAGACATCTGGACGCAAGGTTATAATCCCTGTCACGGATGATCAGGATCTGGTTGCGGATAAACCGCGCCATACCGATCCAGCCCGTCAGGGACATGGCAAAGATCAGCGTTTTCACGCTGGGGGAAAGGATATACGCCACCAGGATCAGAATGATGGTCTGTGGAATATTGTCCAGCACATTGTACAATTCCGTGAAGAAGAAATCCAGCTTCCGCAGATATCCCCACAGGACACCCATGGTAATCCCCACCACCGCCTCTATCATGGCCACCGCAAACCCGATCAGGATGGAAGTCCTTGTTCCTGCCCAGATACGCGCCCAGAGATCCTGGCCGATATTGTTGGTGCCAAAAAGGAAAGTATCATTGGGAGGCACGTTCCGCAGAGCCATGGAGGTATTGGGATCGTTATTCACAGTGTTGGGGTCGAACTGTCCCGGCAGATAGGGCTGGATAAAAGTAAACAGCAGGATCCCGAGCATCAGCAGCATGACCGCCACGGCGCCCTTATTCTTAAAGAACATCCGCACGGTACTGCCCCAGTAGGAATAATTGCTGTAGCCCGTCTTCTCCGCCTCTTTCTCATCATATTGGGCATAGGAAAAGAGTTCCCGGTCACTGATGCCGGCTGTTTTGTCCACTCCCACCCTAATCTGCGCTTCTGCGGCTTCCTCCAGGTTTCTGGAAAGCTTATCCTTCAAAGAAAACATCAGCGTCCGCCCTCCTTCCTGCCCAGACTGATCCTGGGATCCAGAACCGTCATCATGATATCCCCAAGCAGCAGGCCAATGACGCCCACCGTGGCATACAGTAAAACAATGGCCTGGACCATGTTGTTGTCGTTATCCTTGATGACCGTCACCAGCAGACCGCCCATACCGGGAATGCTGTACAGGGATTCCACGTAAATGGAACCGATCACTGTATTTAAAAAGGAAGAGGGCAGATATTGTACCATGGGGACAAAGGCATTCCGGAAAATATGCCGGAACATGATCCTGCCGCCCGAAGCGCCCTTCGCTTTAGCAAGGCTCACATAGTCCTTATTGCTCTCGTCCACCATATACCGCCGCAGCCACATACCGTAGTAGGCGATATTGCCCAGGGACATGGAAATCACCGGCAGGACCCAGCTCCGCCAGTTATTCGGATTAAAGAGCAGCGGGATATTCAGCAGAGTGGTACCGTACATCTGAATGAACAGGAAGTAGACTGCTGCGGGCACCGCCTGGATAAAGACGATAAAGAGCGTTCCGAATTTGTCAAAAAATCTGCCCTTGTACCGTGCCATCAGCGTTCCCAGCGGAATACCGAGACACATTGCCACAAGGATGGACAGGCAGCCCAGCCTGATCGATACCGGCAGCTTATCCTTCAATATTTCCGTGACAGGGACATTGACACGGTAGCTGTGGGACACCCCGAAATCCCCCTGAAACATATTCTGGAAGAAATGCACCAGCTGTACCGGCAGGGGATCCAGCAGCCCCTGCTCCTTTAGGCCCGCCTGAATCTGCGCGTCCGTCAGTTTGTCAAAATTCTGAAAGTACCCTTCGATGGGCATCTGACGCATCAGGATAAAGACGATGCATATGATCAGCGCCAGCGTCAAAAGGGATCTCCCGACTCTCTTTACCAAGTATTTCGCCATAATGATCTCCAATATTGTTTCTGTAATTATACATGTATACCGGTATGCCTGCAACAGACCCACCCTCCGCGGGAGCTCCGCTGCCATGAATAGAAAACAGGCAGGTACAGGAACCCTCCCATACCTGCCCTATACTATCTTATTCCAACGTATTCCATGTGTCAAGTTTTTCCATTACCGCCGCCCGGCACTTTTATTGGTTTTTATATTCTTCCTTTACTTGTGCTCTGCCGCAGACTTTTCAAACTCTTCCATGGAAATCGGCTGGTCGTACAGCTTCTGTCCCTTGTAGCGGAGATTGGATACGCCGAATGCGGCATACTGTCCCTCCCAGGGATTCAGCCTGGAAACCACGAAGTCGCTGACCGTCACACCGTAAGGCACTGCAAGGGCATGCTCGATCAGGTAGCTCTCCGCCTCGGCAAACGCCGCATAACGCGCCGTGGTGTCATCCGTAATTGCCTTTGCAGCCTCCACCAGCTCGAAGTATTCTTTCACGGTTTCGGCGGAAGCAGTATTGTCTTCAATAGCATATGCCATGTAAGCGTATCTCATGCCGCGGTTATAAGTGCCGTCTCCGTTTGCCGACTGATAGAAGGGATCCGTCCATGTCTCGGGATCGGCGTAATCCGCACCCCAGTTACACAGAAGCAGCATGTAATCGCTGGAACGGCGCACATCCGTAAGGAAGCTGTCCGAAGGTCCCGCCTCCACGATGACGTCAATATAATCGGCGCCCAGGACGCTCTCCAGCTGCTGCTCCAGCACCACGCACTCTTCCTCCCAGTTGGTAGTGGTGGGATTATAGCGGACCAGCGTCTTTACCGGGAAGGTAACTCCCTGGGAAGCAAGCTCAGCCATAGCCGCCTCCTTATAGGCCACTGCCGCATCGGGATCATAGAAATCCTTCGCCGTAATATCAGCAAATGCCTCCTGCTCCGTGTAATCCTTTCCTGTGGACTCGTCTACCGAGAAGCCCGCGGGAGTAATGGTATTCTGGATATAATTGGCGGGATCCGCATAGTCGCCCGTGCTGATATAAACAGTGCTGGTACGGTTGATTGCATGCATGATGGACTGGCGGAAATTCTCGTTGTTCACGGCGATCTCCCAGTTGGCCGGCTCATACTTCTCGTCGATGCTGTAGCCGGTCATTCCGTCCCTGTAAAAGTCTTCATTCAGCTTATGTACATTAAAATTAAAGCAGTAAAAGTAATCAAAATCAATCTTAGGTCTCTGCATGCTGACCATATTGCTGGTAGCGGAATCGCTCATCCACGCGTCCACAATGTCGGAACCCAGGGTAGTCTGATCGATCTCGCCTCTCTTTGCCATCTCCGCGCCGATGGTGTCCGCCTCGGCATTGTAGGTTCTCTGGATGGCATCGATGTAAACATGCTCCGCATCCCAGTTGCTGGGATTCTTGGTCAGTACCATCTGTACCTGTGGCTCGTAGGATGAAATATAGTACGCGCCGCAATAGTACATCTTATCGGCAGCCGTGGCGAAATCCACACCCTGCTCTGCCAGCTGGGGACCGTATGCAGGCATGAAGCACACATAGGTAAGCATGGACAGGAAATAAGGGCACTCCGACGCCAGGGTGTACTGCAGGGTGGTCGCATCCACAGCCTTTACGCCTACCTCGGAAAAGTCGATCTTGGCCGCGCCTTCCTCTCCTGCAAGGCCATTGTAATACTCCTCCGCATTCTTGATGGTGCCGAACAGGTTGCCGGCCGTAGCGCTGTTGTTGGCAGGGTCAAGCACATACGCCATGGCGTCCACAAAATCCTGGGCAGTCACATCGGCAACTGCCGTGCCGGTATGGTCCACCCACTTCTGCCCCTCGCGCAGGGTAAAGGTCCAGGTCATGGATGCCTCGTCATAGCTCCACTCCGTCGCCAGACCGGGCTGCAGATTCGCGAAATTGTCATATTCCACCAGGGTGTCAATCACATTTGCGCCGATCTGGTATTCATTCGTAGTGGCGGTAGTCAGGTAATTCAGCGTGGAAACCTCGCTGGAATACAGAACGCGGTACATGCTGCTGCCGTTTCCGGAAGCGCTTGCCGACTGACCGTCGCCGCAGCCTGTCAGCATGGCGGCAGCCATTGCCGCCGACAGAGCCATTGAAAGCAGTTTCTTCTTCATAACATTCTCCTCCTATCCTATTTTGCGCATTCCCCGCCGTTTATGCCAAAGAGCCTGCGGATTCCGGAAATACGCTTTCTTACTGGCAAAACAGAAAAATGGAGCAGCATTCACTGGAAAGCTACTCCATCGTAACCACTCGCCAATTATTATTAGTATACTGTATTCTGCGGGAAAATCAAGTTTTTTCATGAAAGAATCATTCATATTGTATTGTAACAGTTCAGCCCTCGCATTCCCAATGAGGCGGGCAAGCCCTCTGCACCCAGCTTGCCCGGCTTGATATATCGGACAATATCCTCGCATTCCCAACGAGCCGGGCATGCCCCTCCTCAGCGTCTGCTTCGCATCCGACGCCGTTTTCGCGGCTCACCTTCTATTTCCGCGTGTAAGCTAACGAGCAACTGCGCTGCGAGTATAATAAGTCAAGTGGACATGCTTGCATGTACATTTGACGAATACCGTGAGAGCCGCCTTTTGGCTTCCTGTGAGGGCGCTCCGCCTTTTTACCATATCCCTGATTCTGATTTCTTACATCTATCATTTCCCCGTCATTGCTGCTTTGCCCCACAGTATCTGCAGTATCTGGAATCCGCCTCCACCTGTCTGCCACAGGATGTACAGTACAGCATTGACGGCTGCTGCGGCTGCTCTGCTTTCGTATTCTGCTGCGGTTGTTCTGCCTTCGTATTCTGCTGCGACTGCTCTGCCTTTGTATTCTGCTGCGGTTGTTCTGCCTTCGTAGTCTCCTGCGTCTGCTCTGCACTATGCCCGGGGGAATTTCCCGCCTTGTCCCAGCCGCAGCTGCAAGTGCCCACATAGCTGGCATTAATCGCTCCACAATGTGAGCATCTCCATTCTCCTTTCGCACGATCTGCCTTTCTTTCCGAGCCAAAGCCTCTGCCCACAATGGAGCTGGTGTCTCCAAAATAGGAACCGCCGTCATACGATGCTCTCGGCGCATCCGGTTTGGTCAATGCGACAATCAATGCAATCAGTCCAAAGAAAAATCCCCACCAGAACCAGTTTTCCTGGTAACCCTTATTTTCAACAACCTTGTTGACCGCCCAGCCCCATACGGCGCCTTGAATACAATAGATACCTAAAAGAATAAAAAGTTCCATATCATGCCATCCTCCTCATCATCCGTTTTCATCTGTCAGAATTACCGTGTCATTACAAATATACTTTATCGTTCATGATGTATACTCCAGGATCTCCGCCTTCCAGGTCATATCCCCAAACCCCAGTCCCCCGTCCTCATACTCTGCCTCACCTCTCTGGTTGTCATACGGGTCGGCCCGCAGGAAATCCTTTTTCACATCAAATTCCTGCTGGAACCGGGAGTTGGCCACCATGCGGAAGGGATCCAGATTGCCAAAGTAGAACCGTCTCCGCTCCTCATCCCCTTCCCGGTAAGCGCTTCCCCCAAAGGAACAGTCCACATACCTCCAGCCATAAGGAGCAATATATACCTGTGCCCAGTCATGGCATCCGGCGGAAAAGGGCGTTGTATACAGGCCGGACTGCCACCTGGCCGGAACACCTGCGATCCGGCACAGGGTAATGAACATCAGAGCCTGGATCCCGCAGTCGCCCCTGCCGCCCACAGCCGCATATTCCGCCAGATTCTCAATGGTAAAATAGCTTCTCACAAAGGAATATTCCACATGGGCGGTAATATAATCGTAAATACACTTTGCCCTGTCCAGGGGATTTCCCAAACCCTCCGTCAATTCCTGCGCCAACGCACGCATATAAGGTGTAAAACGGATATGGGGCAGCTGCTCCGCAAGATCTTCCGCATAATCCGCCGGATCCAGGGGCCGTACCTCCGATGGCTTCATCTCCACATAGTCCACCCTGTTCAGATAGGAATACTCCACCCAGAATTCATGGTTTTCCCGCATGTCTTCCCGGAAGCAGACTGCCCTCTGGGGACTGTCGGAGGGCGCCAGTTCATACTGTTCCGGATATGCAGTCAGGATCCGGATGTCTTCCAGCTGCCCGCATGCCGCGGGAACGGGAATATGTACCTTGACACGGCCTTTCCGAAAGCTCTCTTCCTTGATGCGCAGGGATGCCCTGATATGGAAACGGCATTCCGCAGATCCATGTTCCTTTATCTGCCGGATTACGTCAAGCAGAGCCTGCTTCTCCCTGTTTTTTTCATCCAGGGATGCCCTTTCCACAGGTTCCGAAAGAGAAGGGGTGACCTTTAACAGTGTTTCCACAAACCGGTTAAAAAACCGCTCCTCCCCGTCCACATAAATCCAGTCTATCCTGCCCTGATCCTGCAGCCTGCGAAATTCCTCTTCCGTCAGATCCGGCGCCTTTTCCCGCAGTCTCGCAAACGCCTCCCCGTAACGATACGGGTACTCCACGGGAAGCCGCTTTATGATTTCCCGTTCCAGGATCAGCTTTTTCCTGAGTCCGGCGGGAATATCCTTTTCCAGCCACAGGCTGATCAATCTGTCCGCCCCCTGAAAATCCCCGTGCCATTTTCGCTTTAAGATATCTTCCGGAAGATCCACAGACAAATACCCCATCTCTTCAAACCTGAAATTGTCCATATGTATTCCTTTCCCGGCGCTTTTCGCGCCCACGCCACCGCAAGGCATTTTCACGCGCTTTTTTGCGTGGCCAATCACCCTTTCCTTTACCGCAGGGTATAACAAACAGCGCAGTGGCTTGACTATCTTCTTTCCAAACAGTATACTACAAGCAAAGACCACACTGCAAGCAACGGTGTATCAAGTTTGCCCGCGGGAATCATGATTGTCACTGCTCACTCCGTGACCAGTAACAGGCCTTCTCACGGAGGCTTTATGCAAGGAGTTCATTGAACTCCTTGAAACCGCCAAACAGCGGTTTCACGCAAAGCTGTCTAAGCAATTATTCTAATCGCTTTGGTTTTCCACGCAAAGGACGCGTGAAAACGCCTCGCGGTGGTGCAGGTGTGAAAAGTAACTAATGATATCACAAAGATACGGAGAATAATATGATCGCATTACAGATTACATCCATGAAACAATTTATGAACCAGCTACTGGCCGCGGACACCTTCGATATCTTCCTGCTGGAGGAGGCGGTGATCAGTACCGCCTGCACCTTTACCATAGACGGACATATCAATCGGGAATTCTTCAGCAGCGACGACAGAGAGCCTGTGGAACTGCCCTATGACTTCCGTCCCTGGAGCGAAGTAAAAGGGCTGTGCTTTGACCTGATCAAAGGAAAGCGCACCCCTTTGTTTTTCCGTTTTGTCCTGCATCTCATGCCTGAAAAGGCTGCGGCGCTGCTGGCAAAGGAAGGCAGCGATGTGGATCCCTCCCTGGTGAAGGCGCTGGTCCTGAACATCCGCTATGACGGATCCAGGGCGGTTCTGACCACGGGCACCGCCTACCAGACGTTCCTGCCCTCCAGGGAGCCGGATGCCATCTGGGACAAAGCGTTGATGAAGTATCTGGAAGGAAAAGGCATCCCTACTTCATTTTTGACTTAAACACCAGACTTGCCAGATACCCGAAGATCAAAGCCGACGCGGTGCCCACCGCGCCTGCCTTGAATCCGCCCGCAAAGACGCCCAGCAGCCCCTGCTCGTCCACGGCTTCCCTGACCCCTTTCATGAGAACATTGCCAAAGCCCAGAAGGGGCACGCTGGCTCCCGCTCCCGCATATTCCTGAAAGGGCTCGTACCAGCCCAGGAAGCTGATCACCGCTCCCGACACAACCAGCAGCACCATGATCCTTCCCGGCATCATCTTGGTCTTTTCCATCAGAATTTGAACCAGCGCACAAATTAGTCCGCCCACCCAGAACGCATTTACATAATCCATCATTGCAGCCTACTCCTTTAACTGTCCCGGATCTTCCTGATACACGGGACTTTCTCAGAGATAGTATCTGCAGGGATTTCTGTTTTATTCACAGCAGCAAAAAGCCAGGCAATATGAAAAGCCTTTTTTAATTGGCCGCTTGTAACAGTTCAGCCATACGGCACCGCGAAGTCAATAATTGCAGTGTGTCCCATGGGGACACACTCCTGTGCAATTTTGCGAGACTTGCTTTACAGTGTAGCAATAACTTCCACTTCGCACAGCACATTTTTAGGAAGTGTCTTGACCGCCACGCAGCTTCTCGCCGGTTTCTCTGTAAAGTACTTTGCGTACACTTCGTTGAAAGCGGCAAAATCCCCCATATCCGCCAGAAAACAGCTGGTCTTTACCACATTTGCATAATCGGTTCCTGCGGCCTTTAAAATTTCGCCCACATTCTTACATGCCTGCTCCGCCTGGGCGGTAATATCCGTTCCCTCAATCTCGCCGGTGGCGGGATTAATGGGGATCTGCCCTGATGCAAACAGCATATGGTTCGCAATGATACCCTGTGAATAAGGCCCGATTGCCGCGGGCGCTTTGTCCGTAGATACTTTCTGTAACATAATCTTATCCTCTTTTCTTGATATATAGTGCATGCTATCGTAACAGTCCAATGACCTGTCTGAACCGTTACATGCTATCAGGCTCTTGGCGTACCAGCCTGCAACATCCATCTCTTTGTATTTTATTTACCCGCATCCACTTCCGGCTCATCGAACTCCGCCATCACATAGAAACCCCTTGCATTTTCCACCACATCTGTGACCACGCCTTCCCTGCTCCTCAGCCGGCAGCGAAACGGGATGTTGGCGGACATGGCAAGAGCCGGATCAATGGTATAAAAATAATTACTCGGCAGCACGCCTTCTGTCACTGTAATCTTCTGCCCCGCCGCCAGCAATCCGGGACGTTCCATCTTAAACTCCATTTTCCGCATACCGCACAGTGCCCCCTTTCCCTTCTATTATTATAAGATGCATCTGCTGATTTTACAAGGTGTTTTCACCATGGATGTATCCTGTAACATTCAGCCCCTGCCTCTTTTCTGTCGGCTCCTGTCCGGAAAGAGACGTTTCCTTCCTTAAGTCTCCAGCACCAGCGCGTGGGCAATTCCGGGGACACTCTTACCCTCATTAAAGCTGGTCTTGGAGAGAAGCGCACCCGTGGGCATGAAAAGCACTTTCTTCCAGTTTCCCTCCTCCAGCTGCTTCAGGATATACGCGGACAAGGTCACCGCACTACAGCCGCAGCCGCTCCCCCCTGCATGGGTGTCCTGAACTTCCCCGTCATAAATCTCAATGCCGCAGTCCATATGTTGTTCGGAAATATCATATCCCTTCTCCTTCATCAGGTCGATCAGTACCTTCTGACCCACTTTCCCCAGATCTCCGGTGATAATCTTATCATAGTCCTCCGGTTGACTTCCAAAGTCAACAAAATGCTGTTCCAGGGTGGAGGCCGCCGCAGGAGCCATACAGGCTCCCATATTCATGGAATCTTTTAACCCGTAATCCACAATCTTCCCCACGGTCATTCCCATGATCCTGGCCCTGGGCTTCTCCCCATAAGCCGACAGCGCTTCCTCATTTCCCAGCACAAAGGCTCCGCCCCCTGTCACCGTCCATGTCGCCGACAAAGGACGCTGGTTCCCATACTCCAGGGGAAAGCGAAATTCCTTTTCCGCACTGGCGAAATGGCTGGAAGTGACACAGACAACCCTGTCCGCAAATCCGCCGGCTATTGTCATGACCCCGACAGTCAGCGACTCTCCACAGGTAGAACACGCCCCATATACACCCAGTAGTGGTATCTGATATGTTGATATACCAAATGATGTGGCTATGGATTGACCGAGCAGGTCACCCGCAAAGATAAATTTTACATCCTCCGCCTTTACCTTTGCTTTTTCCAGAGCCAGCTGGACCGCGCTTTTCTGCAGGCTGCTCTCCGCCTCTTCCCAGCTCTCACAGCCAAACATATCGTCACTCCCGACCATATCGAACAACAGTCCCAGGGGACCCTGTCCCTCCTTGGTTCCCACAATGCTGCCGCTGTTCAAAATATAGACCGGCCGCTGCAGCTTTACACTTGCCTTACCCAAATTCTGATTCATAAAAAATTCCCTCCGGATAGAATAATGTTTTTGTCATTATCCCCTGTCCGGAGGAAATTCATTCATCAGACGCTACTCCACTGTATACATATAGCTGCTCACAACATATAAAATTTCACCGTTATATTCCACCCTTGACCATCCCGCATCGGGGCTATAGCCTGTCCTGTGCACCACTTCCCCATTACTGATCTGGCAGCGGACAGTGGTTTCCCCCTCGGATGTGCTGGGTTCCGTCCGCAGGTTGACATATTCCTTTGGCGTGATGTTGTCATCACAATCTGTAAAGAGGATGATTCTCCCGTCCATGGTATTTACCCTGTTGGGATTAGATGCCTGTACTGGCGTCTTATAGGACAGATCCGTAGTCAGATACTGGGAAACCGCATACAGAGTCTCACCGTTATGATCTATCCGCGACCAGCCGGTAGCCTCGTTCACCCCCGTCCGGTTCAGGATTTCGCCATTCTGCGCCTGCGCCACAATGTTATCCGCATTCAGGGTACTTGGCTCCGAGCGGAGATTGATCACATCCTTCGGCGTCATCTCATCCTCAAGCTGTGTAAATTCCATTGCCGTTGTACCGGATACCGGTTCCTGCACGGCCGTGGAAGCCTGTGCCCCGGGTGAAATCGTCGTCTGCGGAGCCGCCGGGACGGACGTTGCCGAGGGCACAGGCGTTACGGTCGGCAAAGGCGTCGGGGATGCCGCTTCCGGCAAAGGCGTGGTTTCCGGCATGGAAGGCTGTGATGATGCTGCGTCCCCCGGCAGGGAACTGTTCTCCGGTTCCTTTCCGGAAAGCTCCTCCGACGCCACCGTACTCAACAGCGCCTCATCCTCTTCCTTGTCCAGATGGGTAACATGCCACAGAACCGCGCATATGATCGCCGCAAGGACAATGAGTCCTGCCATGATTGCCGCCACCACCCAGGGTTTCATCGGGGCAGCCTCATCGTCCTCCCAGTCGTCCTCCGGAAAGTCACCCTCCCGAAAATTGTCCTCAGTCCTATTCCCCTCCGGGAAATCATCCTCTGGCATATCTCTTTCCGGAATGTCATCCCCTGGCATATCCCTTTCCGGAATGTCATCCCCTGGCATATCCCTTTCCGGAATGTCATTCCCTGGCATATCCCTTTCCGGAATATTCTTCTGTTGACGCTGTCTCCGGCTTCCGCTTTTGGGATCCTTTCTTTCATGGGGATCCCTCCACGTTTCCTCCGGAACCCATTCCTCCCGGGAATCCTCCAGGTCGATCTCCTCCAGCCCATCCGGCTCTTCTTTTCGGGAAAGCCTTGATTCCAGGGCTTCTGCCCGTTCCTCCACACTTTCTTCTTTCTCATCTCTCATACTGATAGCCTTGCCTTTCCGCTGTCCCGCAGTCGCCCGATACAGTTACCTGTAAAGTAAAACGCTGATGCGACACAGTCAAGCCTCGTACCTGTACATCTCGCTCTGCGCCCGGATCAGTTCCTGATCGTCAAAATAATTGATCCTCATTGCACTCTTTACCTCTGAAAGCGTCCTGGCCGCCGTCTCCCTTGCGGCATCGCTTCCCTTTTTCAGTATATCGTAGATAGCAGGAATATCCTTCTCCAGTTCCTTTCTGCGGTTACGGATGGGTTCCAGGGTCTCCTGCATAATATTGTTCAGGAATTTCTTTACCTTCACATCCCCAAGTCCTCCACGGACATAATGGGCTTTCAGTTCTTCCAGGTCAGGATATTCCGGCAGATACCTCTCAAAATGCTCCGGTTTACAGAAAGCGTCCAGATAGGTAAACACAGTGTTCCCTTCCAAATGCCCGGGATCACTGACCTGCAGATGCTGGGGATCCGTGTACATGCTCATCACCTTGGTGCGCACCTCATCCGCACTGTCGGCCAGATAAATGCAGTTTCCAAGGGATTTGCTCATCTTTGCCTTCCCGTCAATGCCGGGCAGCCTCTTACACGCCTCATTTTCCGGAAGCAGCGCCGCAGGCTCCACCAAGACGGGCGCATATACCGTATTAAATTTATGCACGATCTCCCTTGTCTGCTCGATCATAGGCAGCTGGTCATCGCCTACCGGCACGGTCGTTGCCTTGAATGCCGTAATATCAGCCGCCTGGCTGATGGGATAAGTGAAAAAGCCCACCGGGATGCTGGCCTCAAAATTACGCATCTGTATCTCACTCTTTACGGTAGGATTCCTCTGCAGCCTGGCCACAGTGACAAGATCCATATAATAAAAAGTCAGTTCGCATAACTCAGAGATCTGGGACTGAATGAACAGGATGGACTTTGCCGGATCCAGTCCACAGGACATATAATCCAATGCCACCTCTATAATATTCTGCCGCACCTTTTCCGGGTTTTCAATATTGTCCGTCAACGCCTGCGCATCCGCGATCATAATATATGTCTTCTTATATTCTCCGGAATCCTGTAATTCTACCCGTCTGCGCAGGGAACCGACATAATGCCCCACGTGCAGCCTTCCGGTAGGTCTGTCCCCTGTCAAAATTATTTTTTCCATGTTACTCTACTCCAATCCACATTATTTTGCAGTTGCCGACCAAATGGTTACGTCAGACTCTATTGTAGCATTTCCCGGGAAAGAATGCTATAATTATCTCAAACATTTCAAACCATATGGTAACAGTTCGTTACTTTTCACACCCACACCACCGCGAGGTGTTTTCACGTGCCTTTTGCGTGACAAACCCGAGTCCGCTGTGCGCGAAACCGCTGTTTTGCGGTTTCTGTGCATACGTTACTGGTCATGGAGTGAACAGTAACGACAGTTCAGCCCTCGCATTTCCAACGAGGTGGGCAAGGCCATGGACAGCAGCAGCGAATGAGGACAGGGACATGAGAAGAAGCAATGATTTTGCACTTTTTACCATATCAGGCGTGCCATACCTGCTGCCCTTCGGGCAGGGGATCGCAGATTTGCGGAGAGGGATCCAAGTCAACGGTACGGGGGCATATCTCTGGGAGCTCCTGGACAGGGAACGCACGGAGGACGAAATGCTCTCTCTCTACGCGTCACATTATGAAGTTCCTGAGTCCCGGCTGCCGGAACTGAAAGCTGACTTACAGCAGTTTCTTTCCATGCTGGATGCCTTTGGAATGCTGGATCGGTCTGGTGCCCATGCGGATTCTCACAGCATATCCGTTTCAGACGCGGCACCTGCTTGTGATACTTCCGGCGCCCCTGCCGGCGACCACAGGTTTTTGAGTCAAAATCAGAATGGCACGGACACCGTGCACCGCTACCTGTCCGTGGGCGGTCTTACGCTTCTGCTCCGAGGCCCTGAAAATGCTTTTTCCCGGGAGTTTGACGCTTTCAAAATCTTTCCCGACCCTGCCGTACCAGTCGACCAGACTGTCACAGTATCCCTTCAGGCACCTACAGAATACGCCGCGGGCAGGGTACTGCTGAAAAATCCCGAGCTGACCGTCATGGAAAACAGCACGCAATACGTCTTCCGTTTCCCAAATGCACCGGGAATCCGTCAGGTATGCCTGACAAAGGACGGCGCGAAAGCCTGTCATTACTGTTGTCCTCCTTTTACAGAAAGCTTTCGGCAGGATTTGTTCCATGCCATCCGTCTCTCCTTTTTATACCTTGCGCAGCTGCACGGCATGATTGTCCTGCATTCCGCTTCCCTGCTTTACCGGGACAGGGCATGGCTCTTCTCGGGACATTCCGGCGCCGGTAAATCCACACACACCAATCTCTGGAAGGAACACTGCCATGTCCCTTTAATCAACGGCGACCTGAATCTGCTGTCCATGGAAAACGGGCGTCCCATGGTACACGGCCTGCCCTGGTGCGGCACCTCCGGAATTGTCGACACCCATTCCTACCCACTGGGAGGCATCCTCCTGATCAAAAAAGCCACGCATGACCATATCGTCAGTCTTGACGACAGCCATGCGCAGCTTTTTGTTTCCCAGCGGCTGATCTCTCCGGCCTGGACGGAAAAGCTGCTGCAGAAGAATCTCCACCTTGTGGAAGCGCTCGCCCCTCACATCCTGATCTGCCGCCTCTACTGTACCAAGACGCCGAAGGCTGTGGAAGCGGCAAAGCAGGCAATTGACGCTTATCTGGCGGATGGACAGGCAGGACATTGACACTTATATCATGTCCAAAAGTTCTTTTCGCTTGTTGTCAAATTCTTCATCGGATAATAATCCTGCGTCCTTCATTATTTTTAACTTTTAAATTTTTTTCGCAAACAGGGCATCGCTGTCTTCCTTTTGCATTTCAATTCCTTTTTGCTCCTCCTGGGCTGCCGGAATGTTCAATAAGTTGGTGTTAGTATATAAGTGTGGACAGGAAAAGTTGAACAACCTATACTATCAAGTGAAAGGGCAAAGGAGACGTTCAGCATGGCGAAAAACAAAAAATCTTACACTCCGGAATTCAAGCAGCAGATCTTGGATCTGTACAATGCCTGAGGAGCCTTGTATCCACAACTGGAACGTGAATATGGCGTAAATCGGAGCACCCTCATTAACTGGGTTAAACGGTTCTCCCCCATTAAGGTATCAGATGATGAGACTGTCACCCTTAAGGAGCATAAGGCACTCCAGAAAGAAATCCAGCGCCTTAAGATTGAAAATGAAATATTAAAAAAGCGTATAGCCGCCTTTGGGCGGCATTGTCATATTCGCAAAAGAGCAATAACCGAGATTGTTGCCTTTATCCAGAATAACTTAACCAATTACTCCGTGTCCCAGCTTTGCAGCGCTTTGAAATTCCCAAGGAGCACCTATTACAAGGCTCTGGTTTGTGTACCCTCGAATAAGCAGAAAGTATACGAAGAATTCAGCAGGAAAGTGAAACAGACATACGATGCCCCAAAACGGAGGTATGGGGCCGTCAAAATATGCCACGCACTGAATGATAACGGTACACCCCTCAGTGTTAAGCGAGTGCAGAGACATATGGCGGAGCAGGGGCTGCGCTCCATCATAGTAAAGAAATACAATCATCATGCCAGCCATGGCAGCATCCCGGATGATAAGAAAAACATCCTGGGACGTGATTTTTCAACGGAGGCTATCAACCAGAAATTGTGTACGGATATCACTTACATCCATGTACAAAAAGAAGGATGGACCTATCTGGCTTCTGTCATGGATCTGTGCAGCCAAAAGATCATGGGGTATGCCTATGGAACATCTATGACGACGGAACTGGCGGTAAAAGCGGTAGAAAATGCGTGCCTGAATGTCAGTGGAACAGAGGAAATCGTCCTTCATAGTGACCTTGGAAGCCAGTATACCAGGCATTTGAAGACAGCCTGAACAGGAAAGGGATCCTGCATTCATTCAGCCGTAAAGGAAATCCATACGATAATGCCTGTATCGAATCTTTCCATTCCGTACTGAAAAAGGAAGAAATATGTCTTCATACATATCAGGATTCAGATGAAGCCCGCAGAGCAGTCTTTGAATATATATAGGGCTGATATAACCGTAAACCTATCCATAGCTCTATCGGTTATCTGACACCGCAGCAAAAGGAGGATGAAGAACTCAAAAAAACAGCATGATCTTTCAACTTTTTTGTCCAAAGTATTGACATAGGTCCAACTAAAACAAATTTATCTATTTCTGATGTTCCTGAGGATGAAATATTCTGTGGAAGATTTTAGGGAGTTTCGGATCAGATTGATTATTGGGAATGGTAGTGAGATAGGAGAAGTACGAAGGGATGTGATTGTATTTACGGAGTGGGTGAAGGGGTTTATGAGGAAATAAATAAAAATAGTACCTTTGATGAACGGAGATGTCAAAGGCACTGGATTGTCTGTTAATAAATTAGGATTTTCGAATATAGATTACATTTTTACAATTTGTTCTCCTTGACTAATGCTGATTTGGATTGGCGAGAGGAGATAAGGCTATATATTATAGATATTACAATTAGAATTATGAGATATATCAGCAAGTTCAAAACAATCGATAAAAAAGAAAAATAATGAACAATGCTGTAAGATAAAAATATTGAAATATAATTGTTTGCCCAAATTAAAGAAATAGCTGATATTATTAATATTGCTATTTCTAACAAATAGTCAAAGAAAAATAGGGGCGCAATAATTTCATCACTAAATCCAAATATAAATAATTCTATAATTAACGATAAAACAAGTCCTGTTATGAACGAAAATTTAAAATTTACATTAGTAAAGAACCCTTTTTTAAAGGGGAGTATTTTGGAAAAAAAGTTAGTGATATTAGATAAAATAGTTGGATCAAAATCATCAAATGAATCACTAATAAAAGGATATGTATAAAGCAGAATTACTACAATTACAAGAAAAGCAGTAATAATATTTAAAAAATGTATTTTCTTTTTTCTATTATTTATTTTTTGTGTAGCTGCTTTAGAATTTTGAATAGTATCGAATTTTAAATCATCTATTTCCTTTTTAAAATTGAAATATAATGTAAAATAAAAAACAAATAAAGATACAAGTAACGTAATAAAAACAGGAAAATCCAACATATATTTATCACCTTTCTGTTATTTTGGCATAATAATTATAACATAAAGATTTATAGTAATCAACCACACTTAAAAAAAGAGAAAATAAAATTGAATTATAGCAATTATTGTTTTGAAAGACAGGCTTATGTAGTAGATATTCGGGCGTTTGACAGACTTACTCCATACATAAGCTTGAAAAGTCTTTATTGGCTTTATTTTTTAGTGAGGCTGCAAAAAATTTTGGCTCTTTGTCAAGTTAGTTGAATTAACACAACACTTTTAAACGAAGAAGATCAAATTTACATCTTCCATACATCTGCCTTTTTATTACTTTTATCTTATTATTATGTCCTTCGGCAAGGCCATTACTGTAATAGTATTTTATTGCGTTTTTAACAGCTCCCAGATCTGACCGAATCAGTTTTAGGAAGCTGTTAATCTCTGTGATCTGAAGGATTTCTGCTCTTTTTATCCAGCTGTCCAGTTCAATTTCATCTTTCCCCGACA
>CAOKWI010000016.1 GCA_948473115.1 uncultured Lachnospiraceae bacterium
ATTACGGGGAAGCGGAGCCCCTTGAAGAGGCGGAATATTACGGGGAAGCGGAGCCTCTTGAAGAGGCGGAATATTACGGGGAAGCGGAGCCCCTTGAAGAAGCGGAATATTACGGGGAAGCGGAGCCCCTTGAAGGGGCGGAATATTATGAGGAAGCGGAACCGCTGGAAGAAGCGGAGTATTACGGGGAAGCGGAAACCCTGGAAGAGGCGGGGCATTACGAGGAAGCGGACACCCTGGAAGAGGCGGACTACTATGAGGAAGCGGAATGCAAGGAGAAATCTCCTTCCGTGAATCCCTTCCGCAGGCTGCTGCAGGGGCTTGGCTCCATGGGCAATATGGACAAGATCATTCTGGTGGCCGGTGTGGCTGTGCTGGCGCTGGCGGTGGTGATCGGCGGCTTTTATATCAGTTCCAGGATCGTGGAGAAACAGGTCGCTGATTTTGCCAGTGTGGGCAGTCAGCTGGAAGGGATCGATATGATAGGAGGGCAGGGACTCCTGGCGGTGGCAGACGCGGAACTTGCGCGTAAGGCAGCGGCGGAAGTCATTCAGGAGCAGCAGCCGGAGCCGCCCAAGGAGTACCAGGAGGTAGAATATGGGAGGGATATCACTGTAACATTAAGCCTGACTTCTGTACAAAAAGATCTTAAGATCAAATTCGTAAACCAGTCCAACGGGAAATTGATCTCCAATGTCCCGTTTGCCGTGACCGTGACGGATTCCAGTGGTAAGAGCGTGGTCTGGTCTGATGATGACATGGATGGTATCATTTACAAGACAGATGTCACGCCGGGAAATTATACGGTGGCCATGGAGCCTTTTTCCAATGGGCAGTACAGTAATTACAGCATACCTGAAACAGCCCAGAAGGTGGAAGTAAAGAAGGATATTGAATATAAGAAGGTGGACGTGACCAACGAAGTGAAAAAGGAATCCGAGGTCAATGTGGCGAAGGAGGACACCAAACAGAATGTAACAGTGGTGGAATCTGCACTTCCTGATACCGTGGAATGGGTGGAGAGCCAGGTCATAGGGGAAACCTACAATGAGGTGGCGAAGAGCACGGTTCCCGATCCTGTCACACTTTTGTCGGTGGCCAATGCGAGCAAGCTGTTCAAAGTGTCCGAAACTGGCGCTACGGCTCCGATCCCGCCGGAATCTGTGCCCTCGGAGCCGGTTCCGGGCAGTTCGGTGCCTGTGGATCCTTCGAATCCTGTAACACCCTCGGATCCTGCAAATCCTTCTGAACCGGTTCCGACATTGGTTCCCACACCGGAACCGACACCGATCCCGACGCCAGTCCCAACGCCGGAACCCACGCCGATCCCGACACCGGTTCCCACACCGATCCCTACGCCCATCCCTACGCTGCAGGGAATGATGCTGGATCAGTCGGGCGTGACGATACTTTCCACGGCGACAGCTACCGTAAATGCCACACTGACCGGTGCTGTGACGCCGGCTCCCACCGTGTCGGCAGTATCGGCAGACGCCAATATAGCCGTGGTTTCCGTGTCCGGCACGGCGGTGACGGTTACCGGGGCCGCGGCTGGAGAAACGGTGGTTACTGTGAGTTACACGGAGAATGGGCAGACGGTCGCGGCAAACTTCACGGTCACGGTAAAGAGCCATCCCAGGGAGGATACTGCCACTAAGCTGAAGGATGCCAGCGGAAACCAGCTGTTTGTGCTGGTGGACGGTGAGTATAGGGAAGCAGTTTATGCGGACTATTATACGACAGATCAGTTCTTCGTCAGGGGGCAGGCGAAATATACCGGATGGCAGACCCTGGACGGAAATGTCTATTATTTTGACGCAAACGGTGAAAAAGTCACCGGAGAGCAGGTGATCCAGGGGGCAAAGTATAATTTTGCCAGCGACGGTTCCCTTGTAAAGGGTTCCGGAAACATGGGGATCGATGTATCTAAGTGGAACGGAAACATCGACTGGACGGCGGTGAGCAATTCCGGTGTTTCCTATGTGATCATAAGATGCGGGTACAGGGGTTCTTCCCAGGGCAGCCTGATCGAAGACCCCAAATTTGCAGCCAATATCAAGGGGGCTACGGCGGCAGGCTTAAAGGTGGGCGTTTATTTCTTTACCCAGGCCGTAAATGAGGTAGAAGCTGTGGAAGAGGCGTCCATGGTACTGGAGCAGATCAGGGGATATAAGATTTCCTATCCGGTATTCCTGGATGTGGAGCCCAGCGGCGGACGGGCAGATGCGATCAGCAGGGAGACAAGGACAGCGGTCTGCAAGGCATTCTGTGAGACCATACAGGGTGGAGGCTATACAGCCGGAGTCTATGCAAATAAGACTTGGCTCACAAGCAAGATGAATGCAGGCGAACTGAGCGCATACAAGATCTGGCTGGCCCAGTACGCGGCAAATCCTTCTTACTCAGGGCGTTATGACCTGTGGCAGTACAGATCTAACGGAAGCGTCAGCGGCATTAAGGGAAATGTGGATATGAACCTGAGCTACTTGGGATACTGACTGTAACAGTTCAGCCAGTCCATGAAAATGGCGGGGAATCGTCCCTGCACGAATTTAACGTCATTTACGTGGACTGAGGGAACGCTTAAAACAAAAAAACTTGTAGCCATAATATGTAAAAATATGGTAGAATGTAAACTACAGCTATGACAGAGGAAAGGAAAAGACGATGAGAACTTATCTTGTGACAGGCGGTGCGGGCTTTATCGGTTCGAATTATATTCATTATATGTTTCGGAAATATGGGGATGAGATCCGTATCATCAATGTGGATGCCCTGACATATGCAGGAAACCTGGAGAATCTGAAGGATGTTGAGAACAGGCCGAATTATACTTTTGTTAAGGCGGATATCTGTGACAAGGAAGCCATTACCCGCATCTTTGCGGAGAATGAAATTGATCGGGTGGTGCATTTTGCGGCGGAGAGCCATGTGGACAGGAGCATTGTAAACCCGGAGGTCTTTGTACAGACCAACGTGCTGGGCACCGCGGTGATGCTGAACTGCGCGAAGGCGGCGTGGGAACAGCCTGACGGAAGCTTTCAGGAGGGAAAGAAATTTCTCCATGTGTCCACGGATGAGGTGTATGGTTCCCTGCCCGATGATGACAGTGCGTTTTTCTATGAGACAACGCCCTATGCTCCCCACAGTCCCTATTCCGCCAGCAAGGCGGGGGCGGACATGCTGGTGAAGGCCTATATGGATACCTATCATTTCCCGGCAAATATCACCAACTGCTCCAACAATTACGGACCCTATCAGTTCCCGGAGAAGTTCATTCCGCTGATGATCAATAATGCCCTGCAGGGCAAGAAGCTTCCCGTTTACGGGGACGGAAAGAATGTCCGGGACTGGCTGTATGTGGAGGATCATGCGAAGGCCATCGACATGGTGCAGGAACAGGGAAAGCTGTTTGAAACCTACAATATCGGCGGCCATAATGAAAAGCAGAATATTGAGATCCTTCATATCATTCTGGAGACTTTGCAGGATATGCTGCCCGATGACGATCCCAGAAAGGCCCATGTGACGGAGGAGCTTATCAGTTATGTGGAGGATCGGAAGGGGCATGACCGCAGATATGCCATAGCCCCGGACAAGATTAAAAAGGAGATTGGCTGGGAGCCGGAGACCATGTTCCGGGAGGGCATCCGCAAGACCATCCAATGGTTCTTTGAGCATGAGGAGTGGATGAAGAACGCCACCAGCGGAGACTACCAGAAGTACTATCAGGAGATGTATGAAAAATAAAAAGGAACCGGATCAATGGGAACGATGGACGTCGTTCCCATTCGGTGCGCAAGGCGAAAAGATTTCCACCTGTGCGGTTGCAATCCAATGGCCTGTCTGCATGCCATTTATGGCAATGCAGACGGGGTGTTGGATTAGCAACCCACCCTCAAATGAGCAAAACGCGGATGCGCAAGCAGACGCAAGAGCGCGTAAGCGCGAGTTTTGTGAATGTGAGAGTCAGGTTGGATGCTCCAAAGAGCATCCAACCGCACAGGTGGACAGATTTTCTAAGGCATCCCAAAACGATGCCGAAGGCGGCCTGGCGGGAAGTGCAGAAACGGAACTGGAATAACAACAGCTTTGTAACGGAACGGGAATAGGAGGTTATACTGTGAAAGGAATCATATTGGCGGGAGGATCGGGAACCAGACTGTATCCCTTGACGAAGGCAGTGTCAAAACAGATCATGCCGGTGTATGACAAACCCATGATCTATTACCCCTTGTCCACGCTGATGCTGGCGGGGATCCGGGAGGTGCTGATCATCTCTACCCCCAGGGATCTCCCGGTATTCAGGGAACTGCTGGAAGACGGGCACCAGCTGGGAATGGAATTTACCTATGCGGTGCAGGAGTCTCCCAGAGGACTGGCGGACGCTTTCATTATTGGGGAAAAATTTATCGGCAGCGACCGGGTGGCGCTTGTGCTTGGGGATAATATTTTCTATGGACAGAGCTTCTCCAGGGTGCTCCGTGAAGTGGCGGCAAGGGAGAAGGGAGCCACCATTTTCGGCTATTATGTCCGGGATCCCAGGGAATATGGGGTAGTGGAGTTCGACGGGAACGGCAAGGCACTTTTCATTGAGGAAAAGCCGGAGAATCCGAAGAGTAATTACGCGGTGCCGGGGTTGTATTTTTATGACAATGACGTGGTGGAGATCGCGAAAAACGTCAGGCCCTCTGCCAGGGGAGAGATTGAGATCACCAGTGTGAATAATGAATATCTTTCCAGAGGGACGCTGCATGTGGAGACGCTGGGACGGGGCTTTGCCTGGCTGGACACCGGCAATCACGATGCCCTGCTGGATGCCAGCGACTTTGTGGCGGCTTTCCAGAAGAGACAGGGGCTGTATATTTCCTGTATCGAGGAGATTGCATACAAGAGAGGCTTTATTGACAAAGAGCAGCTGCTAAAGCTGGCTGAGCCTCTGATGAAAACGAATTATGGGAAGTATATGGTAGAGGTAGCAAATGGACTCTAAGTTGAGAAAACTGGCGATTATGGGGTCCCTGGTGATGATCCTGCTGGTGTCCCTCCTGGTAGTGTGGGGCAATAGGGATCAATCCAACAGTCCTGGCGGCGGAACGCAGGATACAACCAGGCAGGAAAGCCCTGAACCGCCGAAACAGCCGGAGACGGGGGTGACAGGACAGGTTGGGGATGATCTGTCGGCGTTTATGCAGGACGAAACTTTCTTTGACCCGGAGATCAATCCCATCCTGGAGGCAGCCCGTGATCAATCCAACCGTCTGTCACTGATGGTCACTTCCGTGGAGAAGGATCTCCGGATCCAGATCGTGGACAATGAGGGGGAGCCTGTGACAGGGGAAAGCTTCTATGTATCCCTGCGGGATATGGGGGAGTACAAGGACCTGGACAAGGACGGTGTGATCTATATCGGGGACCTGGATGCGGGGGAGTATTATGTGGAGCTGCTTCCCATCGCCGGATATCATGTGCCGGGAAATGAGACCCGCGTCCATGTGAAGGACAAGGTGGAATATGTGGCGATAGACGATATATCGCTGTTGATCAAGACCGAGGCGGATATCGATGCGGAGGCGGAGGATACTGCCGTGGCTGACGCGGTGTCGGATGCGGACAAGACAGAAATCAGGAATTTCCAGGCTACTTCCGGCAATTCCCGCCTGGGAATCGACGTGTCCAAGTGGAATAAGGAGATCGACTGGGACAGAGTGAAGGGCGCGGGAATCGAATTTGCCATTATCCGTGCCGGCTACCGTGGGTCTGTGACGGGAAGCCTGGTGGAGGATCCGTATTTCGTGGCAAATATGAAGGGGGCTGCGGCCAGCGGGCTTTCCACAGGCGTCTATTTCTTTACCCAGGCGGTGAATGAAGTGGAAGCGGTGGAGGAAGCCTCCGCCGTACTGAAGCTGATCCAGGGTTATGAGATCAGCTGTCCCATCTTTATTGACACGGAAGGCGCCGGAGGAAACGGACGTGCGGACGGACTGGATCCGGAGACCAGGACGCTGGTCTGCGAGGCGTTCTGCAGGACCATAGAGAATGCCGGATATGATGCGGGGGTATACGCCAGCCGCAACTGGTATAATAATAATCTGTACACCAACAGGCTGGACCAGTACTGTATCTGGCTGGCGGAATACAGGAGCGTGCCACTTTACCAGGGATATTACCAGATGTGGCAGTATACCTCAAAAGGTAAAGTGGACGGCATCCAGGGCAATGTGGATATGAACATAAGTTACTTTTAGGTAACAGTTCAGCCATGAAATGATTTGCAAGCTGTGCGTGGGTGCTTGCACACAAAGCACTGATTCAAAATCATTTCATGAGCGGAGCGCCTCATAATGAAATAAAGGGTGAGCCGCGAAAGCGGCGTCGGATGCGAAGCAGACGCTGAGGAGGGGGCTTGCCCACCTCGTTAGGAATTATGAGAGACTGAACTGTTACCGGAGGAGGCAGGAGAGAGAGTATGGGTAAAATTACAGTGGAAACATGTGAGATAGAGGGACTGAAGGTGATCACTCCCCAGGTGCATACGGACGAGAGGGGATATTTCTACGAATCCTATCAGTACGAGGATTACAAGGCGGCAGGGATCCCGGAGGTTTTTGTGCAGGACAACCAGTCGGCTTCCAGGCGGGGTGTCCTTAGGGGACTGCATTTCCAGAAACAGTTTGCCCAGGACAAGCTTGTGCGGGTGATCCGCGGCGAGGTCTTTGACGTGGCGGTGGATATCAGGGAGGGATCCGCGACATATGGGAAATGGTTTGGCGTGCTTCTTTCGGAAGAGAATAAGAAACAGTTTTTTATTCCCAGGAATTTTGCCCATGGATTCCTGGTATTATCCGATTACGCAGAGTTCTGCTATAAGGTGACGGATTTTTACCATCCCAATGATGAGGGAGGGATTCTCTACAATGATCCCGCCATTGGAATAGAATGGCCCATCCCTGAGGGAATGGAGCTGATCCTTGCGGAGAAGGATAAAAACTGGGGCGGCATTGGCAGCCTGAAAAAGTAAGAGGAAAAGCTGACATGAAGATAAGCAAGAAGCTGGGAATTACTCTTTTTTCCGCGGTAATGCTGCTGATGGCAGTGATCATTATGGTGCATCACAATCCCCATGCGGATCCCCATGAGGAATTGCTCAAGAAGATCATTTCCTGCGTGGTGATTGCGATGTCGTGCCTGGTCTTTGCCAGGGGATACGACAAATTCACAACACTGCCGGTGGAATTATTCCAGAACAGGCATCTGATCTGGAAACTGGCAAAGAATGATTTTAAGAAGCGCTATGCGGGATCCTATATGGGTGCGGTGTGGGCCATGATCCAGCCGGTGGTCACTGTGGCAATGTATTATGTGGTATTTGAGGTTATCATGGGTAATCCCGGACGGGGCGCCGATGATGTGCCCTATGTGCTGTTCCTGACAGCGGGTCTGGTGCCCTGGTTCTTCTTTTCCGAAGCGCTGAATAACGGCACCAATGCCCTGACAGAGTACAATTACCTTGTGAAGAAGGTGGTCTTTAAGATCAGCATCCTGCCCATTATCAAGATTATTGCGGCTACCTTTATCCATGCCTTTTTTGTGCTGGTGCTGCTGGTGATCGCGGCATTTTACGGGTATTATCCCACGGTGTACACCATACAGATCTTATATTACAGTATATGTATGTTTGTCTTTGTGCTGGCATTGTGTTATACTACTTGTGCCATTGTGGTTTTTTTCAGGGATCTGTCCCAGATCATTAACATCATGCTTCAGATTGGCATGTGGGCAACCCCTATCCTGTGGGATATCAATAAGATTAACAGCGGCTGGGCGGTAGCGTTGAAGATCAATCCCCTGGTATACATCGTAAATGGGTATCGGAGTGCGATCTATGAAAGACAATGGTTTTTTGAGGATTTCTATTCCACCATGTACTTCTGGATTGTGACAGTGGTGTTGTTCGGTATCGGGGCATTGGTGTTCAAGCGGCTTAAGGTTCATTTTGCGGATGTGCTGTGAGAAGCCCTGCCACTGATATCGCGGAGGCTTGCTATGAAAGACAGACTGAAAAGAATATGGGACTGGAAACCGGGTATGGGGGTGGTGGCAGCAGCTGCCGTATGTCTGTTGCTGCTTCTGCTGGTGCCGCTCCTCAGGCTGGCGCTATATGCAGTACCCTGGTATGACGATTATAATTATGGGCAATTTGTAAAGAATTTTGTGGATATGGAGAGGAGCATCGGAAGCGCGGTAAGCGGTGCGGTCTATTGTATGAAGACTCAATGGTACGCGTGGCAGGGAACCTTTTCCTCTGTTTTTTTATGTCCCTGATGCCGGGAGTATGGGGAGAACAGTATTATTTCTGGGGGCCGGTATTTCTGATCCTGATCCTGACGTTTTCCGTATGGACGCTGACAGGGGTCCTGGCAGGAAAAGTCCTGAAAAGCGACAGGTCAAACCGCATTGTGCTCCAGGCTGTGTCCACGGCGATTGTGGTGGAAATGATCTATTCGGCCCAGCAGGGCTTTTACTGGTATAACGGCGGCATCCATTATGTGGGAATGCATTCTTTTCTGCTGCTGCTGATTTCGGCGTGGGTCTGCCTGATGACAGACCGTGGAAGGATTTTGTCGGTTTTCCTGGTGACGGTGTCGATGATCGGGGCCGTGCTGGCAGGAGGAGCCAACTATGTGACGGCGCTCCAGGGCCTGCTGGTGGGGCTTTCCCTGCTGGCGGTGGGAATCTTTAGACATAGAAAGAGGACGTTATTGCTGATTCCTTCCCTGCTGGTCTATGGTTTCAGCTTTTATCTGTCTGCAACTGCGCCGGGGAACAATGTGAGAAGCGAGACCCTCCATAATTATGGGGGGGATAAAATGGATCCGATTCTGGCGGTGCTTTGCTCTTTTAGGGAGGCGGCCTTGCAGCTGGAGGAATTTACCGGTCCGTTACTTCTGATCATGCTGGCGCTGGCATTGCCTTTCGTCCGGAATGTGGTCAGGAGGACACGGCTGCGCTTTCCTTATCCCGGTGTGCTGTCAGCCTGGTCGGTGTGTGTCTATGCGGCCGGATTCACGCCGTCCCTTTACGTCCTGGGGCATGGCGGTTTTGACCGGACATTAAACGCTGTGAAAATAACATATCAGATCCTGGTCATGATTAACTTTGTGTATTGGATCGGCTGGCTTTACTGGAAACAGCGGGAAACCAACCGGGGATCATGGTTGGCTCCCCTGTGGAAGAGAGTGAAGGGGGCTGTGGGTATCGGACAGGAGGAAAGCACATTAAGGTTTTACCTGCTGGCGGGATTGCTGGTTCTGGCAGCTTTCGCACTGGAAAAGAACCAGGCAGGCAATTATTCTTCTTATGGAGCATATTACTACATTCATACAGGCGAGGCTTATGCGTTTCATCAGGAATACCTTGACAGGGTGGAAACCATTGAAAACGGCGGAAGCAGCGTGGCTGTAAACGCCTACTATTTCCGCCCCTGGTTCCTGCGGATCGGCGATTTGTCGGATGATCCGGGCAGGGAGGAGAATCAGGCAATGGCCAGGTGGTATCACAAGGAGGCCGTGTATTCCGGCGGGTAATGAGCCAGGTCAACTCAGTTGACATTGTTCCGGATGTCGGGAAATACCCTCATCAGTGTTTCCCCAAGACAGCGGAGTGAAGATTCCTAAGGTATTTGAAAGGGTGTTATGGGAGAGACAGAAAACAGGCAGGAGGATATTCCCGCCATTCGGGTCAGGGAACTGGTCAAGATCTATAAATTGTATGACAAGCCGAAGGACCGTATCAAGGAGGCCTTTGGATTTGGCAAAAAGCAGTCCCACAAGCTGCATTATGCCCTGAACGGCGTCAGCCTGGAGATCCGCAGGGGAGAAACGGTGGGTATCATCGGCACCAACGGATCCGGAAAGTCCACGATCCTGAAGATCATCACAGGGGTGTTGAATCCCACCTCCGGGGAGGTGCATGTGGAGGGGCGCATTTCCGCGCTGCTGGAGCTGGGGGCAGGCTTTAACATGGAGTACAATGGCATTGAGAATGTCTATCTGAACGGTACCATGATGGGCTTTTCCGAGAAGGAGATTGATAGGAAGCTGCCGGAGATCCTGGCATTTGCGGATATCGGGGATTATGTGTATCAGCCGGTGAAGACCTATTCCAGCGGTATGTTTGTGCGTCTTGCCTTTGCGGTGGCGATCAACATTGAGCCTGAGATCCTGATCGTGGACGAGGCTCTATCCGTGGGTGATGTCTTTTTCCAGGCGAAATGTTATCATAAGTTTGAGGAGTTTAAGAAGCTGGGCAAGACCATTGTCTTCGTCAGCCATGATCTCAGCAGTATCAGCAAATACTGCGACAGGGTCTTCCTGCTGAACAGGGGGAAGCTTCTGGGAGAAGGATCTCCCAAGGAGATGATCGATGCTTATAAGCGGGTGCTTGTGGGGCAGTATGAAATTCCGGAGCATCCTGGAGAGGTGGGACTGCTGGAGGATGAGGAAATCCAGGCGGCGGCGGGAAACGCCTCCGGCGTGAATCCGGAGGTCCTGGAGTATGGCACAAGACAGGCCTTGATAGAGGAGTATTATGTCACGGACGACAGAGGGGTACGTACCACGGCCGTGATCAAGGGCAGTGAGTTTACGGTCCATATGCGGGTTCGGTTTTCCGGCCACATTCCTGCGCCTATTTTTGCCTTTTCTTTTAAAAATGCCATCGGTACGGAGATCACGGGAACCAATTCCATGATCGAAAAGGCTTTCCTGGACAGCGCGGAGCCGGGGCAGGTGAAGGACATCTCGTTTACACAGAAGATGAGCCTGCAGGGCGGGGAATACCTGATCTCCCTGGGAGTCACAGGCTATCAGGGGGATACCTTTGAGGTCTATCACAGGCTATATGATGTGATCAATGTTACGGTGGTATCTGACAAGGACACAGTGGGCTATTATGACATGAATTCCACAGTGAAGGTGGCGGACGTTCCTTAGAGTTTCTGGAAGGTCCTTTGGGGAAGAAGGCTGCTGCAAAGGGCGGCAGACAGTGTGTGAGGTAGGAAATGCTGGAAGAGATCGGCAAGGTAAAACTGGATTACAGCAAATACTCCGGCGAGGATCTTTACTGCGACGGCGCGGTGGAGGAGGAACTGCTGGATATTGCGAGAAACCTGTCTCCCGTGGAATACGCGGGTGTGATTGAGGAGCGCAAAAACTGGCCGATCCTGTATCATCTTTCCCCTCTGCGGGAAAATATCGTGGAATGGATTCCCATGGGAAAGAGCGACAAGGTGCTGGAAGTGGGAAGCGGGTGCGGCGCCATAACGGGTGTCCTGTCCAGGAAGGCGGAGAGCGTTACCTGCGTGGAGCTGTCCAAAAAGCGCAGTATGATCAACGCTTACCGCCACAGTGAATGTGACAATGTGACCATCCATGTGGGAAATTTCAAGGACATTGAACCGGAGCTGCCGAAGGACTTTGATTATATCTGCCTGATCGGGGTTTTTGAATACGGACAGAGTTATATTGGGGGCGACAGGCCATATCACGGTTTTCTGGATATCCTGCTGCCCCATCTGAAGGAGGGCGGCCGGATCATCATTGCCATTGAGAATAAGTACGGCATGAAATATTTTGCGGGCTGCAGGGAGGATCACCTGGGAACCTACTTTTCCGGGATCGAAAATTATGCCGACGGCGGAGGGGTGCGGACCTTCGGGAGAAGAGGGCTGGAGAAGATTTTCCGGAGCTGCGGGATTTCGGAGTATCATTTTTATTATCCTTATCCCGATTACAAATTCATGACCACCCTTTACAGTGACGCATACCTTCCGGGCAAGGGAGAGCTGTCCAACAATATGCGCAATTTTGACAGGGACAGGATGGTGCTGTTCGACGAGAAGAATGCCTTTGACGGCGTGGTGGAGGAAGGCCTGTTTTCCCTGTTTGCCAATTCCTATATCGCTGTGATCGGAAAAGGCTTCGACATGAAATATGTGAAGTACTCCAATGACCGCGCCCCGGAGTATGCCATTAAGACGGAGATATGCAGGGATGGGGAGGGAAATGTCAGCGTCAGGAAATATCCCCTGGGTGAAGCGGCCAAGGAGCATGTCAGGGGAATGGCCCTGGCCTGTGAGAACCTGACGGAAAAATATAAGGGCGGCGAACTGGAGATCAATCAATGTACCCTGGAGGAAAAGGAGGACGAACTGTATGCACAGTTTGAATTTGTACCCGGGATTCCTCTTTCGGAGCTGATGGATCAATGTCTGGAACGGGGGGACATGGAGGGTTTCCATAAGTATTTTAGGCAATATGTGGAGAAGATAGGATACAACAATGAGTATCCGGTGGCGGATTTTGACCTGATTTTTGCCAATATCCTTGTACGGGGGGATACCTGGACGTTGATCGATTATGAATGGACCTTCGGGAAGCCCATAGATACCAGGGAACTGGCGTTTCGGGCCATTTACTGTTATCTGCTGGAGGATGAAAAGAGAAATAAACTGGATCTGGATGTGATACTGGAAGAATTGCAGATCACCGAGGCGGACGCGGAGCATTTCAGGCAGCAGGAGCGGGAATTTCAGAAGTTTGTCACCGGTGACCATCTTGCAATGGCGGAGATTCGGGAGCGCATCGGATGCCGTCTGATGGTGCCCCAGAGATGGATCGACAAATATCAGGACTCGGAGAGGGTGAACCGGGTACAGATTTACGAGGACAGGGGAAAGGGGTACATCGAGGAGGAATCTTACTTTGTGCAGGAGGCGTATCAGGGAGAGAACCTGATCGAACTGGAATTGAAGGTGAGCGGGGATGTGAGAATGCTGCGCATCGATCCCGCCATGGATACCTGCATGGTGAAGATCCTGGAGATGACCCTGAATGGGGAAGCGGTGCCCATGGACAGGAAAAAGAATATCCTGGTGAACGGTAAGGTGGCAAAGCCCGGATCCTTTGTTTTCCCTACAGAGGATCCCAACATCAATATCGTCATGACTGAGCTGAAGCGCAGCGCCGAGAATACGCTTCACACCCGCATGGAGATCGTAAGGCTGCCCCATGACATGGCGCGGGATATGGCAGGGGCGGTGAAGAAGCTGATCTGAGTAAAGGCTGGACTGTTACGATGGCGGCGGCCGGGAGAGGGTGGAACATTGGGTGTAAAAAGTCTGGTAAAGCAGGCGCTATCGCAAAAAGAAAACATAAAATACCGATCACTGCTGGCGGGAAGAAAAGGCAGTTACAGCCAGTGGCTGGAGCGGCAGAAGCTTCTGTGGCAGGAAGAAAATGAGAGGATTCTTCCGGGAAGGGCAGACGACAGTGGGTTTGTATTCATCTGCGCGTCAGAGGGTGTGCTGACGGTTTACGCCAGAAAAAGCATTGCTTGTTTTTTTATACAGCATCCCGAGGTACAGCTTCTGTACGGGGATGAGGATCTGATTGATGCAAAAGGCGTTCCCCGGGATCCATATTTTAAGCCTGACTGGTCCCCGGATCTGCTGGACGGCTGCTTCTATTTCGGGAGCATCGTGGCCATGCGGAAGGATTTTTTTGAGAAAGCGGCAGAAGGCCTCGATGCGGGAACGCTTCTGCAGACAGTGAAGCGGAATGATTATATGGTGACGGACTTCAAGTCATATATCCAATGGGTGTACCGTTGCGTGGAACTGGCGGGAGGATACCGGAAGGGTTCCTGTGGCATAGGGCATGTGTCTCAGATCCTGTTCCACGGCAGCGGCGCAATGCAGGAATTGTTTTACAGACATGATATGGCCGGCCTTCAGAACAAATCTGAAGGGTCTGTGCCGGAACTCCGGCAGGAGGTGGAAGGATGCGGGGATCCGGCAGGATTTCTGGTCACGGTTGTGGTTCCTTCCAGGGATCACCCTGAACTGCTGGCAAAATGCCTGCAGGCGGTGAGGGATGCCGGGGAAGGACTCCGGCTTGAGGTCATCGTGGTGGATAACGGAAGCACCGCGGATAACAAAGAGAAGACAGAAGAACTGGTGGGAACGCTGGCGGAGGAATATTTTCAGGTCACTTACCTGTACCGTCCCATGGAATTTCATTTTTCCCGGATGTGCAATCTGGGGGCGGAGGCGGCCAGGGGGCGTTTTTTGTTGTTTTTGAATGACGATGTGGAGCTGGCGGTGAAGGGCTGTGTGGAACGGATGGCGGCTCTGGCGGCGAGACCGTATACCGGCGCGGTGGGGATGAAGCTTTATTATCCTCAGTCGGAAAAGATCCAGCATGCCGGTATCACAAATCTGCCCATGGGACCGGTGCATAAACTGCAATTCCATGAGAATGGGAAGGTCAGCAGATATGTCAGCCACAGTGGTATGAATTACCTTGCAGTCACCGCCGCCTGTCTGATGGTAGAGCGCGAAAAGTTCCGGGAAGCGGGAGAATTTGCGGAAGAATTACGGGTGGCATTTAATGACGTCGACCTTTGTTTCAGGCTGTATGAGGCGGGATATCATAATGTCTGCATCCATGACTGCCATGCTTATCATCATGAGTCCCTGAGCCGCGGTGGGGATGAGTCCGTGGACGGACTGGAGCGGCTTCTGGAGGAACGGGACAGGCTTTATGGGAACCATCCCGGACTGGTGGGAAAAGACCCCTATTACTCTGTCCACCTGAACAGGGAGGGGCTGGATACCATGATTCGTCCGGCTTATGAGACGATGGGAAACTGCGTGCAGGAGTATGCCAGATTCCTGGCGGAAAAGACCTTGTATGATTATCGCAGGGATGAGTGTGTCATGGTGCGGGTAGAGGCGGTGCAGTCAGGTGAGATATATGGCTGGTCGGTGGTGCTGGGAGATAATAATGCATGTTACGAAAAAAGCCTTATCCTGAAGAGGGTGCGGGAAAATTTTTTGCCCGAGGCGGATGAGTGGTTCCGGGGTCCCAGTGATGTAATGGTGATCCCGCTGAAGGAGCAGTATAGGCCTGATCTGGAGGAAAACATGCCGGATCAGGTGAATGTGGCGTTGAGTGGATTTCATGTGCGGCTGAAAGGAAATCTGCTTCCGCCGGGAAGGTATCGGATCGGCGCGGCGGCGAGGCACCGGATCACCGGGGCGGGACTGGCGAACTGGTCCAACCGGTTTATTTTGATTCAATAAGAGGAAATGAGGAAGGATATGACAGAGGTAGATTACAGGGAGGCATACGAACAGGAACACCTGAAATGTGCTGACCTGGCGGCACGGGTTGCGGATCTTGAGGCGAAAAACGAGGAGTTGGAGTGGAAGCTGGGCAGGATTAAGAAAAATCCTTTGTGGAAGCTGAGCAAGCCCCTCCGAAGCTGCGTCCACTGGCTGATCCGCCAGAAGGACCGGGTGGCAAACTGCGGCGGTCCCAGGGGAATCCTCCATAAGATAGATTATAAGAAGCGGGAGAGGGTCGCCATGCGCCAGTTTGGAACGGAAAGCTTTCCCTCCCCTGAACAGGCGGCTGCGGAACGGTCAGCGGTGTTTCCGCGGATGCCGAAGATCAGTATCCTGGTGCCGCTCTGGAACAATCAGAGGGAATTTCAGATTGAGATGCTGGAATCTGTGATGAACCAGACCTATGAGAACTGGGAACTGTGCCTGGCGGACGGTTCCGATGAGGCGCACGCCTATATGGGGGAAATCTGCCGCCAATACGTGGAGAAATCCGGGGGCAGGGTAGTCTATCGGAAACTGGAAAAGAACAGTGGTATTTCGGGCAATACCAACGCCTGTCTGGGGATGGCCACAGGCGAATTTATCGGTCTGCTGGATCAGGACGATATCCTGCATCCCAGCGTGCTTTATGAGTATGTGAAGGCCATCAATGAGCAGGGCGCGGATTATCTCTACTGCGATGAGACGACCTTTAAAAGCGGTAATATCGACCATATGCTGACCATGCACTTTAAGCCGGACTATTCCCCGGATAATCTCCGGGCAAATAATTATATCTGCCATTTCAGTGTATTTGCCAGGGAGCTTCTGGACGGCAGCGAACTGTTCCGTCCGAAATTCGACGGAAGCCAGGATCATGACATGATCCTGCGGCTGACGGATAATGCGAAAAAGGTAGTTCATATCCCCAGGCTGATGTATTACTGGCGCAGCCACGCGGGAAGCACGGCGGCTGGCATTGAGGCAAAGCCCTATGCCATTGAGGCGGCGAAGGGAGCGGTGGCAGAGCACCTGAGGAAGCATGGCTTTGACCATTTCAGGATAGAGAGCACGCGCGCCTTTGAGACAATCTTCCGGATACGTTACCAGATCCTGGGGACGCCGAAAATCTCCATCATCATTGCGAACAGGGATCACGCGGGCGATCTTCGCCGGTGTGTGACGTCCATCCTGGAGAAGTCCACTTACGATAACTATGAGATCATTGTGGTGGAGAATAACAGCTCCACACAGGAGATCGAAGAGTATTACACGCAGCTTTTGGGGCATCCTTATGAGGGCGGCAGGGAACTCCAGCGGAGTCAGGACGGGAAAGCGGCGGTGGTCACATTTCAGGGAGCCTTTAATTATGCCGCCGTCAACAATCTGGGAGCGAAATACGCCACTGGAGAGTATATTTTATTGCTGAATAACGATACGGAGGTCATTACGGTCAACTGGATGGAAGAACTGCTGATGTACGCCCAGCGGGAGGATGTAGGCGCCACAGGGGCAAAACTCTACTATGGGGATAAGACGATCCAGCACGCGGGGGTGGTGATCGGGCTGGGCGCCCACAGGACCGCAGGACATACTCATTATAAGCAGCACCGCCAGAATCTCGGCTATATGGGACGGCTATGCTATGCCCAGGATGTCACTGCCGTCACGGGAGCCTGCCTGATGGTAAAGAAGAGCCTCTATGAGGAAGTGGGCGGCCTGGACGAGGGATTTGCGGTGTCTTTGAATGATGTGGATTTCTGCCTGAAGCTGAGGGCAAAGGGACTGCTCAATGTCTTTACTCCCTTTGCGGAACTGTTTCATTATGAATCCATTTCCAGGGGACTGGACGACCATGGAGAGAGCGCGGAGAGATATAACAGAGAATCTGAAAAATTCCGGGAAAAGTGGAAGAAAGAGCTGGAAGCGGGGGATCCTTATTATAATCCCAATTTCTCCCTTGACAGAAGCGACTATTCTTTAAAGATACAGAGACGGGCAGACAGTTGACGGAGAGCATGCTATAAGGAAAGGATGAAAAGAGAATGGAAACGAGATCAGGTAATCAACAGAACAGAGCCAAGTATGCGGTGGCTGCGGTCTTATCGGTAATGGTATTTGTTATCATGTATAAACATGCGCTGAACCTGTTCAGGGATCCGGATCTGAATGACCTTCATGAGCATCTTTTGGAGGCCAATGACCTTTATCTGACGACCTTTACCAAAATATGGATCAGAAAGCCTTATATGTTGTGGAATATTTGTGTGAAATGCAGTATGAAATTCCTGAAAATGCCGTTGGAGGACGCAGGCGCTTTTGTGCATGGGGGATTTTGTGCCCTGAACTGCATAGTTACCTTTTTCGCCATCGACCGGATCACGGAAAAATTTACAAAAAACGCTTCAGGAGTGCCCGCGGCAGTCGTCAGCGGTATGCTGGGCCTTGTGATGCCGTTGTATGTGGAATGGTTTAACTCCTATCAGTATGAGGGACAGTATTCCATCAATGCCTTTTTCAATCCCACCCATAGCGCGGTGAAGCCGTTTGGACTGTTTGCGTTCCTGATCGCGGTGGATCTGATCCTGATGTACCGGGGGGAGGAAACGATCTTTTTCCGGAGCGTAAAAAGTCAGAAAGCGCTTTATATCGCATTTGGCATCGTATTGTTTATCTCTACGTTTGCAAAACCTACTTTCATGTTCATGCTGGTTCCTGCAGGAGTGGTATATCTCTGCGTGGATATGGTACAGGCGCTGCGGAAAAAGGATGGCAGCTGGAAAAAGGTATGGAGTTTCATGTGGAGGGTGGGCTGCGCCTGCATCCCATCAGTGATTTACCTGCTGTTCTCCTATGCCGCGTTCTACTTGTGGGGCGGAACCTTTTCGGACGCCAAAGTGGCGGTCTATCCTCCGTTTACGGTGTGGCACATTTATTCGCCTAACATAGTAAGATCCTGGGTGCACGGGATGGCTTTTGCCATCTGGATGGTGGCAGCCCAGCCGAAATATTTCCTGAAGAGTGTGGAGGGACGTCTGGCTCTGATCGGGTATCTGACGGGAACTCTGGAATTTATCTTCCTGGTGGAGGCCGGCAGCAAACTGGAATGTGCCAGCTTTGCCTGGGAGATGACGTCCGGTATGCTGCTGCTCTGGGTGGTGGCTGCTGCAAGGCTTGTGGTGCTGACCTATGACACAGAGCGCAGTGTGTGGAAAAATATCGCTGTTTTTGGAGGGTGGGGGCTGCTGATGATCCATCTGTTCAGTGGAACGTACTATATTAATCCCTTCAACTTTATTATATAGTGAGGACAGTTGTGGACGGTTTCCAAATATTGTAACTTGCTGTGGCGGAAACAGGACAGTTATGGTATAATGACCTTATTCAAGACGATCAGCGGTACCGCTAAGTTAATGTTTCAGGTCTGCGTCAGCACAGTGTCCGTAGACCACATGAGAAAAAACTGTGCAGAAATGGGGTATGAGAAAATGGGTTTTATGGATGAATTTAATTTCTGGCTGAACGATGATTATTTCGACCAGGATACCAAGAATGAACTTCTGGCTATCCGGGACAACGAAGGAGAGATCGAGGAACGTTTCTATAAGGAGTTGGAGTTCGGCACCGGCGGCCTTCGCGGCATTATCGGCGCGGGAACAAACCGTATGAATCTGTATACGGTCCGCAAGGCTACCCAGGGTCTTGCAAACTTCATTTTAAAGCAGGGTACACAGGAGAAGGGTGTTGCCATTGCCTATGATTCCAGAAACATGTCTCCTGAATTTGCGGATGAGGCGGCGCTCTGCCTTGCGGCAAACGGCATCAAGGCATATGTCTTTGAGTCTCTGCGGCCCACGCCGGAACTTTCCTTTGCGCTCCGTACCCTGGGGTGTACGGCAGGTATCGTGGTAACCGCCAGCCACAATCCACCTGAGTACAACGGCTACAAGGTGTATTGGGAGGATGGCGCCCAGGTGACTGCACCCAAGGATAAGCAGATTATTGAGGAAGTACAGAGCATCAAGGATTACCATACGGTAAAGACCATGGGTAAGGCGGACGCCCAGGCCAAAGGGCTGTATCAGGTCATCGGCAAAGAGATTGACGACAAGTACATGGCGGAACTGAAGAAGCAGATCATCCATCCCGATGTGATCGCTGAGGTAGCGGATGACATTAAGATCGTTTATACCCCTCTCTGCGGCACAGGAAATTTACCTGTCAGACGTATTCTGTCCGAGTTGGGCTTTAAGAATGTATATGTGGTTCCGGAACAGGAGAATCCCGATCCCAAGTTTACCACCCTGGATTATCCCAATCCCGAGGATCCCAAGGCGTTTACATACGCATTGCGTCTGGCGAAAGAGAAGGATGCGGACATTGTCCTGGCTACCGATCCGGATGCGGATCGTCTGGGGATTTACGCGAAGGACGCCAAGACCGGTGAATATGTTTCCTTCACGGGAAATATGTCCGGTATGCTGATCGCGGAGTATATTTTAAGGGAGAAGACCGCAACCGGTACAATGCCTGAGAATCCTGCGCTGGTTACCACCATCGTTACCACTAATATGACCAGGCCTATCACGGCGGCTTATAACGTGAAGCTGATCGAGGTGCTGACAGGCTTTAAGTTTATTGGCGAGCAGATCAAGCTGTTCGAGCAGACCGGAAGCAACAATTATGTGTTCGGCCTGGAGGAGAGTTACGGATGCCTGGCGGGAACCCATGCCAGGGATAAGGATGCCGTTGTGGCCGTTATGTGTCTCTGTGAGGTGGCGGCATACTGCAAGAAGCAGGGCAAGACTTTGTGGGATATGATGTTGGATACTTATGAGAAATACGGATATTTCAAGGAGACCCAGTATACCATTACCATGAAGGGAATCGATGGCGCAAGGCAGATTGCCGAGATCATGGATAAACTCCGCCAGAATCCGCCCAAGGCATTTGGCGATCTGAAAGTATTGAAATTCAGGGATTATAAGACGGATAAGGTCATTGACATGGAGACAGGGGAAGAGACTAAGACAGGTCTTCCGAACTCCAATGTGCTTTATTTTGAACTTCCCGACGACGCATGGTGCTGTGCCCGTCCCTCCGGCACAGAGCCTAAGATCAAGTTCTACATGGGTGTGAAGGGAAGCAGCATTGAGGATGCCCAGGCAAGGGTTGATAAGCTGACAGAAGATCTCAAGGCATTGCTCTAAGATGTAGGCAGTCCCGGGTTTTTATGCAAAAACGCATAAAAACACCTTCGCGGAATCGACTGGGAATCGTAACACGATTTTGTCGGCGTGTTTCCATGTTTGGATTGACAGAGTAACAAAGTCATAGAGAAAGTGATAGGTTCCCTACCTGATTCCATATGGAATCGGTAGGGAACTTCCAATACATCGGAAAGATGTGTCTGGCACAGGAAAAACGGGTATTTTCATGGGTATTTTGAACAAAGCCAATCTGAAAAAGACCATATACTATCTGAAGCGGAATGGGTTCAGAAAGACGATAAGCACCCTGCGGGAGAGACTGGAGGGCTGCCGCCAGGCTACCTATCAATGGAAACCTGTTTCGGAGGAAGAGAAGGCGGTACAGCGTCAGCGTGCTGCGGAAGGATTTTCAGACGTATGCTTCAGTATCGTGGTTCCCACCTATCATACGCCGGAGAAGTATCTCCAAGAGATGATATCGTCCGTTATTAAACAGACTTACCCAAGGTGGGAATTGATCCTGGTGGATGCCACAGAGGACAGGGAAGCAGAGGACAGGGAAGCAGAGAACGGAGAAACAGAGAACAAGGAAGCAGTAGATGGAAAAGCTGATGACAGAAAGAAGTCGGCTGTTATTGATATTGGTGGTAACAGGGTAAAAAGGGTGGCGGAGTCGTACGGTGATTCCCGCATCTGTTATCACCACATTCCCTTTAACGGCGGGATCGCGGCCAACACCAACCAGGGGATTGCCCTGGTGTCAGGCGATTATGTGGGACTTCTTGACCATGATGACATGCTGACGGAGAATGCTCTCTATGAAATGGCTGCCAGGATTGAACAGGAACGTCAGAACGGTGTTGAACCGCAGATTCTATACTCGGACGAGGACAAATGCAACGGAGAGGGAACAGAATTTTACGACCCCAATTTTAAGGAAAAGTTTAATCAGGATTTATTATTGTCAAATAATTACATTTGTCATTTTATGGTGATGAAGCGGGAACTGATTCAGAAACTTCAATTTCGCAGAGAATATGACGGAGCCCAGGACTTTGACCTGGTGCTGCGGGGTGTGTATGAAGTCCTGACCGGCGGACAGGAAAACCAGATCGTCCATATCCCTGCCGTCCTGTACCACTGGCGGTGCCATACGGGATCCACTGCGGAAAATCCCCAGAGTAAGGGATATGCATATGAAGCCGGGAAACGCGCGGTACAGGATTTTGCGGACAGGAAAGGCTGGAAGGCCAGGGCAGTGGATACGGAGCACCTGGGTTTTTACCGGTTGGAGTATCAGGAGGATGTCTTCAAGATGCGTCCCGAGCTGGCAGCCTTGGGAGGCCCCGTGGTACAGGCGGGAAAAATTGTGGGCGGAAGGATGTCGAAGGAAGGCAGGGTGCTTTATGAGGGGCTTCCCGTGTCCTACAGCGGATATCTTCACAGGGCTGTGCTCCAGCAGGAGGCGGAAGCGCTGGATCTCAGGAACATTGCGGTGAGAGAGGAGCTGTGGGGGCTCTTTGAGGAGGTGACGGGCGTCCCTTATATGCCTCTGGCCGGAACCGGTATTTTTGACCCGTCAGTCCTGCCCGATGGAACGGATCTCAGAATCCTGGGCGTGAAACTGGGAGCGGCATTCAGACGGCGGGGATATTGGCTGCTGTATTTACCGGAACGTAGACGGAAGCTACAGAAAGGCCGGTAACAGGAACTGTCAGCGAAGATGGTGACAGTCTCTGCTGACAAAGGTACTAACAGAGACAGTTAATGGAGGTTGTTGATGGAGGTGTCAGCGAAGGGGAAAAGAAGTCTGTCAACGTAGTTTGGTAGCAGGGGTGGTTCAGAAGGAAAAATGAAAGAAATAGCAATAGTTATTCCAAATTATAACGGCAGAGGGTTTCTGGGGGAGTGCCTGCAGTCGCTGGAAGGCCAGAACCGGGAGAACAAGACGCAGGAAGCCAAGAGCCGGGAAGCCCAGACTCAGGTTGTCCCCAGGTATGAGGTGATCGTTGTGGACAATGGCTCTGAGGACGGGAGCGTTGACTTTATAGAGCAGGAGTTCCCCCAGGTCAGGGTGATTCCTTTGCCTGAAAATACCGGATTCTGTCACGCCGTCAATGTGGGGATCGAGGCGTCGGCATCTCCCTATGTCATTCTGCTGAATAATGACACAAAGGTGAAGGAGGGATTTGTCCCTGCGCTTTATCATGCCATAGAGAGCAGGCCGGATGCGTTTTCCGTCAGCGCACGGATGCTTCTGTGGGACAGGCCCGAGCTTTTGGACGGTGCCGGCGACCGATACTGCGTCCTCGGCTGGGCTTATGCCAGGGGAAAGGGAAGACCTGCGGCTGCCTTTGATAAAGCGGCGGAGGTCTTTTCCGCGTGCGGCGGCGCGGCAATCTACAGGCGGAGCGTCTTGGAAGAGATCGGGCTTTTTGACGAGCTCCACTTTGCCTACATGGAGGATCTGGATATCGGTTACAGGGCAAGGGTATTCGGCTATCGGAATTACTATGAACCCGGGGCAGAGGTGATCCACTATGGCAGCGCCTCCTCCGGCTCCAGATACAACGAATTTAAGACAATACATGCGGCGGCCAACAATGTATATGTCATAGGAAAAAATATGCCGCCTTTACAATGGATTTGGAATCTTCCGTTCCTGGTCGCAGGATTTCTGGTCAAATTTCTGTTCTTCTGTAAAAAAGGCATGGGCGGATCCTATCTGAAGGGTCTGAAGGCGGGATTTGGCAAAATATTTTCCGAGGAAGGCAGAGAACACAGGATCCCTTTCAGATGGGCGCATTTACGCAATTATTTTGCCATTCAGGGGCAGCTTTATGCCAATACGCTTCGATTTCTTAAGAAATCTTAAGAAACAGCTTCATAAATTCCTAAGTTGTGTTTTTTATAATATTACTGTAACATGAAGCTTGGGTGAAGCGTATGATTAAAGACAATCAGAAAGTATTCAATCGATTAATGGTATTCATAGACGCTGTCATCACTGCGTGCTCGCTGATATTGGCTTACCTTGTGAAGTTTTATGTCTTTAACGACGGCCCCGGGCCGGGTGTCCTGCCGCTCAGCGAGTATGTCATGCTGCTGGTCTTTATTGTGCCGATGTATCTGCTGATCTACTATGCATGCAGCGTATATGCCCCCAAAAGGACAGTGCGCCGTAGGTTTGAGGTATACGGTATCGTGAAGGCCAATACCATAGGGATCGTGGTATTGATTGTCGTATTATACATGATCATCAAGGAGATCAACTTCTCCCGGTCCGTGATGGCTCTGTTTTATATTTTCAATGTGGGGATCACATCCTGGCTGAGACTGGTGCTCCGCAAGGGGCTGCGGACAATGCGCAGCAAGGGTTACAATCTGAAACATATGCTTCTGGTAGGGTATTCCCGTGCCACGGAGGAATACATCGACCGCCTGAAGGATAATCCCCAGTGGGGATATGTAGCGTGCGGCATCCTGGACGATCATGTGCCCGCCGGAACGCTGTACAAAGGCGTCAAGGTGCTGGGAACCCTGGGAAACCTGGAGATTATCCTGCCGGAGAACAAACTGGATGAGATCGCCATTACCCTTCCGCTGAAGGATTACGATAATCTGGAGGAGATTGTGCACACCTGTGAAAAGTCCGGAGTGCACACAAAGTTTATACCGGATTATAACAGCATGATTCCCAGCAGACCCTACACGGAGGATTTGATGGGCCTGCCGGTCATCAACATCAGGTATGTTCCGCTGACGAATACAGGGAATATTATTATAAAACGGGCAATTGATATTGTCGGTTCCCTGGTGGGTATTATCATTACCTCCCCCATTATGCTGATATCGGCCATTGCGGTAAAATGTTCCAGCCCAGGGCCGATTATTTTCCAGCAGGAGCGGATAGGACTACACAATAAGTCTTTTCAGATGTATAAGTTCCGCAGTATGGAGCAGCAGTCCCCCGGGGACGAGAAAAAGGCGTGGACGGTAAAAAATGATCCCCGTGTGACCAGGGCAGGCAGGATTCTGCGCAAGACCAGCCTGGATGAACTGCCGCAGCTGTTTAATATCCTGAAAGGCGATATGAGTCTGGTGGGCCCCCGGCCGGAACGGCCGCTGTTTGTGGAAAAGTTCAGGGAAGAGATTCCCAGGTACATGGTGAAGCATCAGGTTCGTCCCGGGCTTACTGGCTGGGCCCAGGTGAATGGCCTGCGGGGGGACACTTCCATAAAAAAGCGTATTGAATATGATATTTATTATATTGAAAACTGGACGCTGGGGCTTGACATCAAAATAATTTTTATGACTTTTTTTACCGGTTTTGTCAATAAAAATGCATATTAATTAAATAAGGAGAAGGTATTATGGCAACACAAGCGAACAACAGAAAAATGTCTGCACAGCAGCAGGAGGCAAAGAAGAAACGGAAGATTATCATTTTTGCGGTGGAAATTTTTGTGATCATTATCATGGTGATGGTTCTGTGGCTGGTCATGAACAAGACCAGTGAAGGCCCAAATGTGACCGTGCTGGATCCCATGGAACTGGAAATCCATGAAGAGGTGCGGCAGGCCCAGGAGGAGGGAGGCACCATGCACGGCTATCTGAACATCGCGCTGTTTGGCGTGGATGCGGAAACAGACAGCCAGCTGTTTAAGGGCAGCCGGAGCGACAGTATCATGATCGCCAGCATTAATATGGATACCGGCGATATCAAGCTGGTCAGCGTGTACCGTGATTCCTACCTGAACATCGGTACGGACGAGTACAGGAAATGTAATGCGGCATATTCCTTTGGCGGTGCGGAGCAGGCCGTAAAAATGCTGAATATGAATCTGGATATGGATATCGAGCATTTTGTCACAGTAGGTTATAAGGGTCTTAGCGAAGTGATTGACGGTTTGGGGGGTGTCTGGATCGATGTGGACGAGGAAGAGTTAAAACATATCAATAACTATCAGATTAATATTGCGGAGACTTTGAAGTGTGATTATGTCCCCGTGACAAGCGCGGGATATCAGCTGCTGGACGGCCTTCAGGCTACCGCATACTGCCGTATCCGCTATACCGCGGGTGATGACTTCAAACGTACGGCCCGTCAGAGAGAGGTGCTTCAGGCCATTGAAGACCAGGCGAAGCAGGCAGATCTGGCTACCCTGACCAAGGTGTTCAACAATGCCATCGATGACATTTATACCAATATAGATACAGAGACGATCCTGACATTTTTAGACAAGATTTCCACTTACGAGATCGTGGATGAAGGGGGATTCCCTCAGGAGAGCATGCGTACGGTTGCCAATATCGGCGCAAAGGGAAGCAGTGTTATTCCCCTGGACCTGGAATCCAATGTGATATGGCTGCATCAGTTCCTGTTTGATGATAAGGATTACACCGTCACGGACAGTGTGCGGATGTATGGCGATGAAATAGCTTCGCAGACAGCTCCTTACATTAATAAAAATTGATAAAGGGCGGTAGCGATCTTGAAGATTGATGTGATCATTCCGGTGTACAGACCGGGCAGGGAGTTGTTTTCGCTGCTGGATCAGCTGGAGTGTCAGACGGTTCCCGTGCAGGATATCATTCTTATGAACACGGAGAAGAAATATTTTGAACGGCTGGTACGGAATGTGGATTTTGCGGGCAGGTATCCCAATGTAAAGGTATGGCATATCCTGAAAAAGGAATTTGACCATGGAGGAACCAGGCACCAGGGAGTGCTTCATTCGAAGGCGGATATCTTCCTTACCATGACGCAGGATGCGCTTCCCGCAGATAACCGTCTGGTGGAAGAGCTGACAAAGCGTCTGTCGGGGCAGGTGGCCGTGGCGTATGCCAGGCAGCTTCCCCTGGTGGACTGCAGGGAGACGGAAAGGGCCTCCAGGGAATTTAATTACCCGCCGGTCTCTTCCGTGAAAACCGCAGCGGATCTGGAAAGGCTGGGGGTAAAGACCTTTTTCTGTTCCAATGTGTGTGCCGCCTACAGAAGGGATATTTACAACGAATTAGGGGGATTTATCCGGCATACCATATTTAATGAGGATATGATCTATGCCGCGGGCGCGGTAAAGGCCGGGTACGGTATTGCTTACGAGGCGCAGGCCAGGGTCTTTCACTCCCATAATTATACAAATATGCAGCAGCTGCGGCGAAACTTCGATCTGGGTGTGTCTCAGGCAGACCACCCGGAAGTTTTTGCCGGAATTCCCTCGGAATCGGAGGGGAAAAAGCTGGTCAGGGAGACATACTTCTATTTGAGGGACAGGAAAAGGACATATCTGTTTCCTGTCTTCTGCATACAGTGCGGTTTTAAGTACACGGGATATCTGCTGGGAAAACACTATAAAAGTCTGCCCCGGAAATGGATTCTGAGGATTACAATGAACAGGGAATACTGGTCATAGCGGTTCCGGAGCGGTCTTGCCGGACATCAGTGAGAGTGCAGGACACGGAGACAGAGTAGGAACGAGACAGAACTGGAACGGAGATGATATTATGTGTGGTATTGTGGGTTATATCGGGAACGATCAGGCGGCGCCGATCATTCTGGAGGGATTGTCGAAACTGGAGTACCGGGGGTATGACTCCGCCGGAATGGCGGTGTTCAACGGGAAGACGATCCAGACCAGAAAGGCCATAGGGCGGCTGAAGGTGCTGGAAAACCTGACAAGGGGCGGTGAGACCATGCCCGGCTGCTCGGGCATCGGGCACACCAGATGGGCCACCCACGGCGCGCCCAGCGACAGGAACGCCCATCCCCATACCAATGCGGCGGGGACAATCGCCGTGGTGCACAACGGGATCATTGAAAATTACATACCATTAAAGAAGAAGATGCAGGATAAGGGGTACGAGTTCAGATCCGAGACAGATACAGAGGTGCTGGCTCATCTCATAGACTATTATTACAGGGGGAATCCCCTGGAGACGATCACCAAGGTGCTCCACCGTGTGGAGGGTTCCTATGCCCTGGGAATCATGTTTGCGGATCATCCGGACGTGGTGTACGCGGCGAGGAAGGATAGTCCCCTGATCGTGGGACAGAGTGACAGAGGCTGCTTTATTGCTTCCGATGTCCCCGCCATCCTGAAATATACCAGGACGGTATATTACCTGGATAATCAGGAGGTGGCGGAGCTAAAGAAGGATGGGCTGCGCTTCTATTCCGTGGATGAGGAGGAGCTTACCAAGGAATCCACCAACATTGACTGGGATGCGGATGCGGCGGAGAAGTCCGGATATGAGCATTTCATGTTAAAGGAGATGTATGAACAGCCTAAGACGATCACGGATACGATCTCTCCCAGGATCAAGGGAAATGATATTGTGATCGATGAATTGAACATGTCGGACGAGGAACTGGGAGCCATACGGAAGATCCATATCGTGGCCTGCGGTTCCGCGTACCATGCGGGCGTTACCGGCAAATATGTCCTGGAGGGCCTGGCACGCGTACCTGTGGAAGTGGATGTGGCAAGTGAATTTCGTTACAGGGATCCCATTCTGGGGAAGGAGGACATGGTCATTGTCATCAGCCAGTCCGGCGAGACGGCGGATACCCTGGCAGCCCTGCGGGAATCCAAGGCCAGGGGGCAGAAGGTGCTGGGCATTGTCAATGTGGTGGGAAGTTCCATCGCCAGAGAGGCGGATGCCTGCCTGTACACCTGGGCGGGACCTGAGATCGCAGTGGCTACCACCAAGGCATACAGCGCCCAGCTCACAGCCCTCTACATGTTGGCGATGAAGCTGGGAAAGGTCAGGGGATTATTGGACGAAAAGACTTTTTCGGAGCTTCTCAGGGAGCTTCGCTGTCTGCCCGACCAGATTGAACTGCTGCTGGGCCAGAAGGAGAAGATCCAGCACTTTGCGAACCGCTATCTGGGCGCAAGGGACATTTTCTTTATTGGCAGGGGAATTGACTATGCGATCTCCCTGGAGGGATCCCTGAAGCTGAAGGAGATTTCCTACATCCATTCGGAGGCATATGCCGCAGGTGAGCTCAAGCACGGCACCATCTCCCTGATAGAGGACGGCACCCTGGTAGTGGCGCTCTCCACCCAGCCGGCCCTGTTCCAGAAGACCATCAGCAATATCGTGGAAGTCAAGGCAAGAGGCGCCTTTGTCATGGCGGTTACCAGCGAACAGAATAAGGCCATTGAAAAGGCTTCCGACTATGTGATCTATATTCCGGATAGCAGCCCTTACTTTGCAAACTCCCTGGCCATCATTCCTTTGCAGCTGTTTGCCTATTATGTGGCGGTGGGCAGAGGCTGCGATGTGGATAAGCCCAGGAACCTTGCAAAATCCGTGACGGTGGAATAAATTTTTTCTACCTATACGGTTGCAATCCAATGACCTGGCTGTATGCCATTTATGGCAATGCAGGCGGGGCGTTGGATTAGTAACTTACTTCCAAATGAACAAAACGCGGATGCGTAAGCGGACGCAGGAGCGCGTAAGCGCGGGTTTTGTGAATGTGGAAGTCAGGTTGGATGCTCCTTGGAGCGTCCAACCGTACAGGTGGAATTTTTTTCACAACTACTTCATATGAAAAACACAATTTCGACACAAATAGGGATTATACTTTCATCATAGAACTGACAAGGAGGTAAACAGTCATGAATGAAAATGAAAATCCCTATTTTGATTATACAGCATGTCCGGTGGAAGTGCTTGAGGAGAAAGCACAGGCAGCGGCGTCACAGGCAGTGAAGCCTCAGCCCGCGGAGCCGGGACTTCGGGAAGAGATGAAAGAGACGAAGAAATCCGGGGGTGGTTTCCGCAAGGCTGCTTTCAGTGCAGGTCTGGGACTTTGCTTCGGACTTTGCGCAGGCGCAGGTTTCTACGGGGTAAAGCTGGGAACGGAATATTTTGCGAAAGAGGAGATTTCCGAACTGGAGAGCGGTGCAGCGGGCGATGTATTGACAATACCTGCAAACGGGCAGGCGGAGGCAACCCATATCACCTACGTCCATGACGATGTCTCCGATATGGTGGAGGAGGTCATGCCGGCAATGGTATCTATTGTCAGCAATTATACCAGCACCGGTTACAATATATGGGGGCAGGTTTACAGCAAACAGAACGCTTCCAGCGGTTCCGGTATTATTGTGGAAGAAAATGCGGAGGAGCTTCTGATCGTATCCAACAACCATGTGGTAAACGGGGCGGAGGCACTGGAAATCACCTTTATTGATGGGAGTACGGCTCAGGCTGTCATAAAGGGTGTGGATACGGATATGGATCTGGCGGTGGTGGCTGTTCCGCTGGAAAACCTCAGCCCGGAGACCAGGGAGGCCATTACGGTAGCCACGTTGGGAGACAGCGGCAGCCTGAAGCTGGGTGAGCCTGTGGTCGCCATCGGGAACGCGCTGGGTATCGGCCAGTCCGTCACAGACGGCATTGTCAGCGCCCTGGACCGCGAGGTTACCATGGAGGACGGTTCCACAGGAACCTTTATCCAGACAAACGCGGAGATCAATGAAGGCAATTCCGGCGGTGCGCTGTTAAACATAAGAGGCGAGGTCGTCGGCATAAATTCCAATAAGATTGCCGGCACCGCAGTGGAGGGCATGGGTTATGCCATCCCCATCAGTTCTGCCAGTCCTATTATCGCGGATCTGATGAAAGACAGGGTACCGGAGGAGGAAACCGGATATATAGGCATCACCATGCAGGAGATCACGGACCAGGTGATCCAGATGTATCATATGCCTCAGGGCGTCTTCGTCTATGATGTGGAGGAGGGTTCTCCGGCACAGGCGGCGGGCATTATGAAACAGGATATTATTGTGAAGTTTGACGACAGAAAAATCACTTCCGCCAACGGCCTGAAGAGCGCGCTGCAGTATTATATGGCGGGTGATACGGCGGCAGTTACCGTGATGCGGCAGGTGGACGGTGAATACGTCTCCCTGGAGCTGGAGATCACCCTGGGTGAGCGGCCGGCACAAAAGTAAGACGAAAAATCTCATAACTTTGATCCTCATAAATATCACAGGAAAACGGCTGCATGATGAGTGCAGCCGTTTTCACGTGGGTACTGTTGGCTGTGTATCAACCCCCGCGCCGTCCCTTTTGCCTCACATTCTCAAGCTGCCTGGCATCACCGGGGCTGGACTGTGATGTGACCTCGGTTATAGTGTTCATAAAATTTGACAATAACAATTATTGATTGTACAATAAATCCTGCAAGGTGATGAACGTGGCGTATGGGGCAATTGGGGCATTTAGTGTGGCGTATGGATTATAATATAGAAAAGAGGATTCCTGTGGGTATAAGAATAGATGTCAGGAAATTTGCAAAAATAGAGAAGGCTTCCATAAAAACAGGTGATTTCTCTCTGTTCGTAGGTGATAATAACAGCGGAAAAACTTTGATGATGGAACTCGTGTATGGGATTATGGACACAATATCCAACTGGAATGCGGAAGTCGGTTGTGCCAAAATCACGGAAAGTGAGGGGATTTCTTATATATCGTTTTCTGATAAGTGGTTTGCTGAATTGGAAAACAATATTAACAGTTACCTGAGGGACAATAAAAGGAACTTTCTTCTGGAATGCTTTTCAATGGAAATCCCTGTGGAGGAAGTAGCGATACATTTTGAGACCGCGGAGGAAGTGTTTTATGTCGGGACAATCGCAGAAATGGCATATTTGGAAAAGGAATATGCTGATGGCAGCAGGGTAAATATTGCCAGTGATGTGGCGGGGACGGTGGAGGAGATGAAATTACAGCTTGCCAGATACGCCCTGCTGGATATGCTGGGACTGCCTGTGGGAAAAAGACAGCTGTTTCTTCCGGCATCACGGGCCGGTCTGCAGATGCTCTATAGGAGTTTTTTTGTAAACAGGCAGGGAAAGTCCGGAATGACTCTGCCGATTTACGAATATCTGACATTTCTGCAGACCTATTCGCCCAGAACGCAGTTTGATGAAAATGAGACAGATTTAATGGAATTTGTGGACAGGGAACTGTTGGGCGGAAAGATTGAATACCGGAACGATGTGTTTATGTATCGGGAAGGTAATTGCTATGTCCCTCTGAACATGGCTTCGTCGATGATCCATGAATTATCGCCCTTCAGCAGTGTGCTGAAATCGGAGGGCAGCTATGGATATTTGTATTATGATGAGGTGGAAAACAGTATACATCCTATTAAGCAGGGAAGCATGGCAAAGGCATTGATGAGATACTGCAATCTTGGCAATAAGATCATACTTTCAACCCACAGCGATACTCTGGCGGGGAAAATTAATAATTTAATTTTAGTGTCGAGAATGAAAAATGTAATGCGCAGAAATGACATACTGGAAAAGCTGGATTGGAGTATGCGGGATATGCTTCAACCGGAAAAAACAGTAAGGATCTATGAATTCAAAAAGGATGAAAAAGGCAGTGTGGTCGTCGAGGAATTGGAATTTTTTGATTATCCAAAGATAGGTTATGACTTTGGGAGGTTTAATCAAAATATCGATATGCTTTACGAGGAATCAAACTGCATTATGGGATAGACAGATGAAAGCAAAAAAGCTGGAACAGGGAATGGGTTATGAAAAGAGAAAGATGTATTGGATCGACTGCCCGATGGACATTGCCGTGGAAGAGAAACAGGACAACGGTACGTTGGACAGGACTATCCTGCATTATGCGGTCAGGGACGGGGACAAGGCTTATTTCAGTGAGGAATATCTGCCCGAAGGAATATCGAAAGACGGGGTAAAAATGCCGGATATTACCGCTATTTTGGAAAGCAGCGCCGAGAGAAGGGTAAAATGGTATATTTATGATATGAAGGATACAGTGATAAATGCGAAAACGGCGTTGAAGCTTTGTAACCAGTGGCATAGCGGGATTGAACATATTGAAAGCCGGTATTTAAACGATCTGGACGGATACCTTGTGGATGGTTCACTGGGAGTGATATCCAGATTTTGGAGCAGGGAAATGCTTCAAAAAGAGAAGGTTATCTACGAGGAAAAATTGAATCTGGCAGGCAGCAGCAATTTGCTTACGGCCAGGAAGAGCAGACCCAAGCAGGTCGAATATAAACAGAGGGTTAAGGCCGTTCAGTTTATTTTGGATGGGATATTTGTTGATGATAATGAAATGGGCGGAAGGACATCCTACGATATCCACCATGTCTGTATGACTACGACGGACAAAATTACATATATGGCTGAGATGGATATCAAATTATAGAGGACAGCGGGAGGATATGGTATGTTTGAGAATCCGATACTAAACGCATTGTTTGTTGATTACGTTAAAGAGAATGACCTGGAGGATAACAGTAGTCTGGATAATGAGAGAAGGTATATTGACTATATCTATTTTTCCCAGATCCAGCCCGACAGGTTAGACAGGGATTTTGACCTGTTAAACCAGATATGTGATGAAATCCCTGAGAGGATGGGGCTGATCGGCATTGCTATAACAATGAATGGGCAGCTGCTTTCCACAAGGACGGATATTGATGATATCCTGCAGAAGGATGGGCAAGGTCGGTTTGAGGTATATATTTTAGCCTATAAGGAGAAGTTTTCCACTGATGAGCTGATATACGCAGTTTATCAGGAAAGACAGGAGGGATACAGTTTTTCCGAAATAATCGGCTATTTCCAAACACAGAAAATTGTGTCCAGGTGGGAGGAACTTCCCGCCATAAATCTTATTTTTGTGGCGGAGGAACAGGCGGAAACCCAAAATATAAAAAGCAAAGAGTATACCGTCAGTATCCAGCAGATCGATGAGAAGAAGCTGCATGACATAGCAAAAGCAAACAAGAATGAGTATGAAGCCACGCTTGAGTATCAGGATTCCATTGAATTTGGGAAATTAGAGGATGTAGGGCAGGTGTATGTAGTGCTTTGCAGTGCGGACAGCCTGATCAGGATCCTGACAAATGACGATGGGTTGATCCGGGCGAACATGTTTGATGACAATGTCAGGGATTACCAGGGGGATACGGATGTAAACCAGGAGATGGAGGCGACCTTGTGGAACAATCCTGTGAATTTTGTCCTGTATAACAACGGGATCACGATTGTATGTGACAGGCTGGAGTCCAAAAGCAGGGCATTGATCATCAAGAATCCCCAGATTGTAAATGGCTGCCAGACATGTAATTCACTTTATAAGGTAAAGAGGAAGGGAAGCGACCTGTCCCAGGTCCAGGTGATTGTAAAGGTGATTGAAGCCACCAAACTGGAAGTGGCACAGGGAATCGTGAAGGGCACGAACAGGCAGAACATTGTTTATGAGGAGGCTTTTGAGACTATCCGTCAGTACCATAAGGAACTGGAGGATTTCTTTAATATCATGCAGACGGAAGGCTTTTCCAAGGTATATTACGAGAGGCGCTCCAAACAGTATGCAAGAGACAATGCGATAAAGCCGTATCAGAAAGTCAGCCTCCGGGTATTAATCCAAAGCATGGTGGCGATGTACATGAACCATGTTGAGACCTCGCACAGGCATGAATCAAAGCTCATTATTGATTACCGGGACAAGCTTTTTGTGGAGGGGCAGTCCTATTATCCCTATTATGTGGCGGCATTGCTGGCATCGAACCTGGAGTGTATCATGAAGCAGGATTACAGTCTTAAGGATATGAGGCCATACAAGATGCACCTGCTGTTCCTGATCCAGGAATTGAGCATGGGACCGGCGCCGGATATAGACGATAAAAAGAGAATAGAGGAGTATTGCAAAAAACTGTTGAACCTGTTGGGTGGGACAGAATATAGACAGGTGGTTTTGCGGGCGGCAGGCAGATTCCGGCAAATCATGCGTCAGTGGGTTGATGCAAAGGGATCGGATTACAGATATGCCATAAAGGATAATCCGGAATTTAAAGATTTCATGTTAAAAGAACTGCGGGGGAGCAACGCTGTGGAAGTAAATTCCAACGTATATACCGGCAGGGTCATGACCGTCACCACGGACAGGCATGGCAATCTGTTTGGATTTATTGCGCATAAGCCGGAAAATGTTTATTTCAACGAGCTGGATAACCCGAATATGGATATTTCCTATGAGGGGAAAGAGGTATCGTTCCGGCTGACTGAAAAAGCCGGAAAAATCAGGGGAATTAACGTAAGAATTTTATGACAGGCGGATTGGAATGAGACAATTTTACGAAAAAAACAAAAAGGCCTTTTATATTGCACTGGGGTATACAGTACTGTGCTTTGGGTTCATGCTCACACATTACGCGCCCAATATTGACGAGGAGACCTGGCTGCTGAATGAAACCGACAGTATCATGTGGCTTTTGCAGAACAGGTATACGGTGTATCTGTATGACCTGGTTTTCACGGAGCATGGGCGTTTTGTGCCCTTTTTTACCAGCGCGACAGCCATTGGGCTGTGGAATCTGTCCGGCTTTCTGTTCGCCTGTGCTTTTTTTGACTTTGAGGAAAAGGACAGACTGTGGCTCCGCACGCTGCTGCTGTGCTATTACAGTTCGATCCCGTTCTGTGTGGGTGAAGCTTTCTCGTTCTCCATGCTGATTATTCCGGAAAGCTTCGGGATGGTTCTGACGGCGGCAGCGTTTCTTCTGACCGTCGGGAAATGCCGTCTGAAAGGCAGATGGAATGAGGTATGCATCATCCTGTTTCTGGTGACGGCCCTGGGATGCTACCAGGCGCTGATCGGTGTGTATGTAACGGCAGTGGCCGGGTGGTGCCTGTGCCGGTTCCTGCAGGATAAAGAAATAAAGCCGGGGCTGGTACGGGGGATCCTGCTCACCCTGGTTTCCGTCGGCTTATACTATGTCATAAACCTGATCATCGGGAAATGCTGCGGCACAGCCGCCTATCTCTCGGAAAATTATATCGGCTGGACCAACGGTGAAAGCATTTTCTTTAATCTCTTCATGGCGTTGGCAAATGTGGGACGGGTATCCCTGGCGGTTCCCGTCAGGGATGTTGCCGTATACGGCGGCGTTACGCTTCGCGTGGTGACGCTCCTGTTCATCCTTTTCAGTATCGTGACATTTTTCAGGAAAAAGGGGGCGGCGAAAAAAGCAGGAGTACTGCTGCTTACACTGGGGCTTGTGATGGCGCCCTTCGCCCTCTATATTGCCCTTGGCACATATAAGACCCACGGACGTATGATGATCGCGCTGTCTCTCTCCGGCATGATCCAGCTGCTGCTGATCTTCAATGGCATTACCAGGAATGCTTTAGAGAAAGCGGCAGCGGTCGTTGTACTGGGAATCCTGATGATGAATGCGTCCAATATGAACCGGATATACTATTATACTTATCTGGTCTACCAGCAGGACAGAACCATGGCCTGCCAGATCATCCAGGATCTGAAACGGGCGGGCTGTGATTATCAGAATAAGGCGGTAGTCTTTATCGGGAAAGGGACGCAGGAGGATATCGGAATCGAGACTTCCTGTACCCTGGGCGCTTCTTTCTTTGAATGGGACGGCGGGAATATCAGGCGAATGATCGACGTCATAAAACTGGAAGGCTGTGTGCTGCATATGCCCTCGGCGGCGCAGATCATGGAGGGGCTGGCGCTGTCGGGGAACATGAAGGAATGGCCGCAGAAGGGCAGCATGAAGGAAACGGATACGAGCATCGTGATTTACCTGTCGGAGCCGGATGCAGAGTGGTTTCAGACCAATCTGGGAGGAATGCCCTGAACCTCGTCACCTGTGCGGTTGGATACTCCAAGGAGCATCCAACCTGACTTCCACATTCACAAAACCCGCGCTTATGCGCTTCTGCGTCTGCTAACGCATCCGCGTTTTGTTCATAAAGAGGGGTGTTGGCACACCCTCTTGAAAGTGGGTTGCTAATCCAATGCTCCGCCGGCATTGCCATAAATGGCATGCCGACAGGTCATTGGATTGCAACCACACAGTTGAAAATATTTCTGGATTCCTCTAAAGTATTCTTCCAACCTGTCGATAAATAATACATGAAAGGTCAAGGAATATGAGACTTGCAGAAAGGAGGAACTCATATGCGTATTGAAGCGTATGGTCAGGTTCAGCAGATATATAAACCCAAGCAGACGACAAGGAACCAGCAGGTCGGTGCATCGTCCCACGGTTCTGACTGCTTACAGATCAGTACGGCGGGAAGGGATTTTCAGAGTGCGAAATCTGCGGTGGCAGCAGTTCCGGATGTGAGGGAGGATCTAGTGTCATCTATCAAGGCCAGGATAGACAACGGAACTTATCAGGTGGATACTTCGGCGTTTGCCGAGAAGCTGCTGACAAAAATGAACGAAATGAGGTAGGAAGTCCCGTGGCTAGTTTAATGGAGAACCTGATTGATGTTCTGGATCAGGAATGTACTGAATATGAGGGGCTTTTGATTCTTTCCCAGAAAAAGACGCCGATCATAGCGAGCGGCAATCTGGAAGATCTGCAAAAAATCACGGATGATGAACAGAATGTGGTAATTCGTATCAATCAATTGGAAAAGAAGCGGATTGAAGTTACGAAAGATATCGCCAATGTGTTGAACAGGGATGTTGACAGTTTGAAACTTACAAATCTGATTGATATGCTTGCCGGCAGGCCTGCGGAGCAGGAAAAGCTGGCGGTGGCGCATGACCGGCTGCAGACAGTCGTTCACAGCCTGCAGCGTATCAACGAGCAAAACAGGGAATTGCTGACAAATGCATTGGAGATGGTAGAGTTTGAGATGACTCTGCTTCAATCCATGAAAGCGGCGCCTGAGACGGCTAACTACAATAGGGGTGCTTACTCTGCGGGAAGTACCATGGGAGTGCCCAGCAGGGGATTTGACGCGAAGCAATAATTTTTTGAGGTGATTGATATGCCATTAATGGGAAGTTTATATATAGGGGCATCCGGATTACAAAACAGTCAAAATGCGCTGAACACCACAGCGCATAATCTTTCTAACGTGGATACTCCGGGATACACAAGGCAGCAGGTGCAGCTGTCTACCAGGAGTTATCTGAAACTTTCAGTCGATCCCAAATCTGTAAACAACAAACAGACAGGTTTGGGTGTCTATTATTCCCGTGTAAAATATGTGAGAGATTACTTTCTGGATCAGACATACCGCAAGGAATCCGGGCGCAGTATGTTTTATGAGGTATCCACGGGAGTGTTGGAGGAAATAGAGAGTCAGCTGGGCGAATTGAACGGCGAGGCGTTCCAGACCACCATAGAGGATCTCTGGACAGCCATAGAAGAACTGGCCAAGGATCCTGCAAGCTCCATTACCCAGGGGGTTCTGGTGCAGAGATCGTCGGAATTTATAGAGAGGGCAGCGGCCGTATATGACGGCCTTGCTTCCTATCAGGATAACCTGAACACGCAGATCAAGCAGCAGATCGATAAGATCAACATGTACGGGCGGCAGCTGCTGGCTCTGAATGACAGCATCAGGGCAATTGAGAGCGGCGGGATTGAACAGGCCAACGACCTGCAGGATGCCAGAAATACGATACTGGATGAACTTTCCCAGCTTGTGAGCATGTCTTACAGCTATGACCAGGAAGGCAATGTGGAGGTCAAGATCGAAGGCGTGGATTTCGTGAAGGGCAGCATGTGCTATGAGATTGGCCTGGATGTCGATGAGACCACCGGATTTTATACGCCTTTCTGGCCTACAAATGCGAAATATTACATCGATGAAAACGGTGTGAAGGTATATAATATTGACGGCGCTGAGGTATTTGACCTGGAACGCCCGATCTCATCCGACCTGGACACGGATATCGGCGGACTGAGGGCGATGCTCTATGCGAGAGGGGACCACAGGGCGGATTACTCGGATCTGGATGCAAATGTCTGCACACAGAGGAAGCTTGACGCGCTGGGGATTACCAGGGAAGAATATTTAAGGAATCCCAAGGTTTACGGACAGAAGTATTATGATTCCATGGTTTCTAATTCCGTGCTGATGAATATCCAGGGCGAGTTTGACCAGATGGTTCACAGCATTATCTCGAAAATGAACCAGATCCTTGAGAAAGGGGCTGGCGTCCAGACGGGAAGCCTTACCTATGTGGATCCCGACAGTGGTGCCACTAAGACAGGAAACGTTCGGTATTGCGAGGTGGATCCTGACGGTTACCTGAGGGACAGTGACGGCATCCCCTTCCAGATGTTCACCAAGATCACCACGGATGAGTATACCAGGGTCAAAGGAACGGACGGTAAGGAATACTATATTTTTAACGAAGAAAACGGCATGGAACCTGACAGTCTGTATACCACAAAGAACCTGCAGATCAATCCCCTGCTGATGCAGGAGCCCTCCAGGCTGGGCTTCCGGAAGGAGGACGGTTCGGAGGATCTGCAGATCGCGGAGGAAATGAAAGCCGCTTTCCAGGAAAAGGGTTATACCCTGAATCCGAATGTGACAAAGCGGACTAACTTCATTGATTACTATATGGATCTGGTAAACCAGGTGGGCGGCAACGGGTTTATCTACAGGGGGATTTACGAGAACCAGCAGAGCGCCCTGGAATCCATTGACAGCTCCCGCCAGCAGGTAGTGGGTGTATCCTCCGATGAGGAACTGTCCAATATGATCAAGTTTCAGAACGCGTATAACGCATCCAGCCGGTACATTAATGTGATCAGCGAGATGCTGGAACATATCATCAATACACTAGGGGTATAGCGTGAGAAGATGTTCTAACCGCCTACAGCGGTTTTTGCTCACAGCAAAGGCTGTCTCGCAAAGAACATCTAAGTCTCACGCCGGAAAACGCTAAAGACAGGCGTTTTCCCGGATTGTATATTACAATAGGGAGGGAAAGAGATGCCTTCACAATTTTTTGGATTAAATATTGCATATACGGGTCTGCTGGCAAGCAATGCAGCGCTGAACACCACCAATAACAACATTGCGAATGTACAGACAAAGGGCTACAGCAGGCAGGAGGTAAATCAGGTGGCGGCCAGTGCACTCCGGGTATTCCAGACTTACGGCTGCGCCGGGGCCGGTGTGGAGACCCTGTCCATCGAGCGTATCAGGGACAGCTTCTATGACACGAAATACTGGAACAATAATGCCAAAGTAGGGGAATATGGTATGAAAGAGTACTATATGAAGCAGATAGAGACCTACTTTGACGACAATGGCAAGAACGCCGGGTTTAAGACCGTGTTTGACCAGCTGATGATCAGCGGACTGCAGGCCTTGAAGGACAATCCCAATGACGCAACCACCAAGACCCAGTTTATAGGTTATGCAGGAGCACTGGCGGAATATTTCAACGGTCTTGCAGGCAATCTGGAAAATGTGCAGAAGGATGTAAATGCGGAGATCAAAGTCAAGGTGGATGAGATCAATTCCATCGCCGGACAGATCGCAACCCTGAATAAGCAGATTAATACCATTGAACTGACAGGAGTGACCGCCAACGAACTGCGTGACAGGCGGGAACTGCTGGTGGATCAGCTTTCCAAGATCGTGGATGTGAAGATCACGGAATATCCCATTGTGGATTTGAATAATCCCGAGCGTGAGACGGGGGCAAACCGCTATATTGTGAAGATCGCCGGCGGACAGATATTGGTGGACGGCAATGAGTACAACGGCCTGGAATGCAGGGCAAGGGAACTTTATGAGAAGGTTAACCAGACGGATGCCGACGGCCTGTATGATGTGTACTGGGAGAACGGGCAGAAGTTCAGCCTGTACAACGCGGCAATGGGCGGCGCATTGCAGGGACTGATCCAGATGAGGGACGGCAATAACGGCGAGAATTTTATCGGCGAGATTACGAAGACGGGTGAGTACTGGCCGACGGATGCGGCTGGCAAGCCGACCGGCGCGGTACATGACACGGTTACCATCCAGGTGGGGAAGGCTTACCTGCAGGATCTGAATAAATGTAATCTGTCGGATTCCGGCGGTATCATCGATCTGGGCAACCAGGAATTTTACTATGATTCCTGGAGCTGCGAGATCAGCTATGACAATAATGGTAAGGCTGTTTACTCTTATACCTTCGTTTTGTCAGACAGTACGAAGAATGATTCCAGGCTGACCAACGACAGGGTTGGGAAGGTGGCCTCCATAGGTGCAAGCCTTTCCTATCAGGGTATTCCATATTATATGAAGCAGATGAACGAGTGGGTGCGTACCTTTTCCCAGAAGTTCAATGATATCCTGACAAGAGGATATGATTCCAACAATCAGCACGGGGCGCCGCTGTTCACCGCCAACAAGGCGACAGATGATGCCCAGTACGAGTTTGGTTATGGCATGACCTCAACCGCGGAGATAGGACCGAATACGCAGTATTGGGGCGGCAGCCGGTATGATACCTTCAGCTACGAAGCGTATCTTGCCAATGGCGGCAAACCGCTGACCATAACAATGAATCAGGACAGCTACTACTGGATGACGGCCATGAATTTTGACATCAGTACTGCTGTGCAGGACGATCCCAGGCGTCTTTCCAACAGATATGACAATGCGGATGGCGTGGAGCAGAATGATCTTCTGACAGACCTGAAGAATCTGGCTACCGATAAAGATAAGATGACCTTCCGCGGCGCTTCCGCTTCGGAATTCCTGCAGTGTATCCTGGCGGATGTGACGTTGAACGCTTCCAGGGCCAACATGTTCAGCAGGAGTTTCCAGGATATCGCGAATACCATTGACAACCAGAGAATATCGATCTCCGGTGTGGATGAGGATGAGGAAGCGGTTAACCTGGTGAAATACCAGAACGGATATAACCTGGCATCCAAGATGATCCAGACTTTGACAGAGATTTATGACAGGCTGATCCTGCAGACCGGCGTCTAAGAAAGGTAAGGAACATATATATGAGAATTACAAACAAGATCATGCAGCGTAACAATCTGTCCAATATCAATACCAATAAGATTTATCAGGATAAGCTGAGTACGCAGATGTCTACCCAGAAGAAGATCAACAGGCCTTCCGATGATCCGGTGGTGGCAATCAGGGCGCTGCGTCTGCGAAGCAGCGTGACGGAAGTGACGCAGTATTATACCAAGAATATCCCTGATGCGGAGAGCTGGCTCAGTGTCACGGAGGAAGCCCTGAAGAATGTGTCACAGATCATAACCAATATGATGGCCCGGTGTGATAAGGGCGCCAACACCTACCTTGAGACCAAGGACAGACAGATTATCCTGGAGGAACTGAAGGCTCTGGGGGACGAGATCTACAGTACCGGTGACGCGGATTACGCGGGTCGTTATATTTTTACCGGCTACCGCACCGACACTTCCCTGAGTTTCCTGAAGGAGACGAACCAGACCTTTTCCATCACGGAGCAGCTGGGCAAGGAAAACATTGACACTTATACTTATGTGGATACAGGAAAGCTGCTGGATCTTAATTCCGCCAACTTTGCCAATGGCGCCGGTGCGGGACAGCAGATGGATGATATTAACGAGACCCAGATCAGCGCCACGGATGTATACCGTATCAGGCTGGCATACAATGACTGCGATAAGTATGATCCGCCAATTGTTGACGGGAATAATAATCCTGTGGTGCCTACCCTTCAATATACCGACCCCGCCACCGGCACGGTGACCACCCTGCAGGCAACGGTGGTGAGCGTATATGACGCAAATTCCCCTTATAAGCAGGCGGCCGACGATCCGAAGGCTGTGATTTATGTACCGGAGACAGGGGAAATGCTGCTGGGCAAAGAGGTGTATGACAATCTGATGCAGGTGAAGGACAAGGAAAATACCTCCAATGTGGATGAAGGAGAGATCAGGATCACCTACGAGAAGAGCCATTGGGATAAAGGGGAACTTCGCCCCCAGCATTATTTTGCGTGTACCTCTGACCCGAGGACGGATCAGGCGATAGAGTACAATAAATCCTACCTTGAGGGTACGAAACCACACCAGGAGATCGAGTACGATGTGGGATTCAACCAGACGATCCGCGTCAATTCCACGGCGGATGAATGCTTTCAGCCCGGCATCGGCAGGGAGGCAAGCGATATTGTCAGCGCTATGCAGAATGTCCTGGATCTGGAGGCTACCAAAGCTACCTTGGAGCAGCTGCAGAAGGAGAATGAGGGCGATGACAATAAGATGAAGATCCTTCAGAACCAGATGGATGCGGTAGATAAGGCATTGACCTACGCGAAGGAGAAGGAGCAGCGCCTGTTTTCGAAAGGAATCACTACTTTCCAGAAGCATCTGGATGCCTCCAACCTGTGTATCACGAACTGTGGTACACGGGGCAGCAAGCTCTCCCTGATCAAGAACCGTATGCAGAACCAGAAGACTACCTTTGAAACACTGAAGAGTGAGAACGAGGATGTTGATATCACAGAGGTGGCGATCAACCTGGACAGTGCGAAGCTGACATATGATGCGGCGCTGATGGCCACCGGAAAGGTCATGCAGACGACCCTGCTTAACTTCATTTAAAGAAGCAGCCGCAGATGCGGCGGAATGAGAGGAACTATGAAGATTAACACAAGGCTATTTGGAGAAGTTGAGATATCCGAAGAAAAGATCATTACTTTTGAAAAGGGAATTGTCGGATTTCCGGACCTGAAGAAATTCGCCCTGATCCATGATGAAGAGGCAGGAAAGGGTGCGGGCATCCGGTTCCTGCAGTCGCTGGATGAAGCCAAATTTGCAATGCCGGTAATGGATCCCCTGATTGTGAAACCGGATTATGACCCGGAAGTGGATGATGAACTGCTGGCAGGCATAGGACATATCACGGAGGACAATCTTCTGGTGCTGGTGACGGTGTCGGTGCCCAGTGACCTGACCCGTATGAGCGTGAATCTCCAGGGTCCCTTTGTGATCAATGTAGATACCAATAAGGCATGTCAGGTGATTGTTGAAAGCAGTGACCATCCTGTAAAATTCCCTATTTATGATATTTTGCAGAGCGGAAAGGCGGGTGTGTAGGATGCTGGCATTGTCCCGTAAGAAAAATGAAGCGATCGTTATCAATAATAATATTGAGGTCACGATTTTGGAAGTGAAGGGCGATCAGGTAAAGATCGGCATTAATGCACCCAAAGAGGTTCCGGTGTATCGGAAAGAAGTATATCTTCAGATCCAGGAGGCAAACAGAGAGGCTGTCGATGCGGAGGGTATGGAAGCGCTGAAAAATTTGTTGGGATAGTATATTTCCTGTAAACTTTTTTTGGCAGCGATCCGATATCTATGTTAGATATGCACTGGAGTATATATACCACAACAAGGAGATACGACGGTGCTATAGAATAAACAAAACGCAATTATCACACGGAGGTGAGAGAAATGGCAATTGAACCAGTTTCAAGCATTATGACAGTACAGGCACAGGGAAGTGTAGTACAAAAGCCAAAGGCTCCCGTACAGACGGAGAAGCCGGAGAGTGCGACCAGCAGTGTCCAGGCTGCGGAACAGGTCGACAGAACTACCAGTGTTGTGGAGAATGCCCAGGAGAAAGGTCAGCCGGAAAACGGCGAGCAGGGAAAAGAGCAGCAGACTAATTTTGAGCAGATCCGCAAGGCGGTGGAAAAATTAAACAAGAATCTGTCTAATTCAGAGGCCGTATTCGGAATCCATGAGGATACGAACCGTGTTACCATCAAGATCGTAGACAAGAGCACCAAGGAAGTCCTCAAAGAACTTCCTCCCGAGAAGACTTTGGATATGATCGCCAAGGTATGGGAACTGGCAGGCATGCTGATAGACGAGAGACGTTAGGAGGTTGGTAAAATGGCAATGAGAATGAGCGGACTCATGTCCGGCATGGATACAGAGAGTCTCATACAGCAGTTGGTAGAAGCAAAGAGCGTAAAGGTGACCACTGCCAAGAAAGCGCAGACAAAGCTGAACTGGAAGCAGGATGCGTGGAAGGAACTGAATACCAAGTTGAAGAATCTGCAGTCGAAGTTCCTGAGCAACATGCGTTTCAGCACTTCTTATACCAGGAAGGTAACGAAAGTGTCCAATCCCAATGCAGTCAGTGTGATTACCGGTGAGAACGCGGTAAACGGCGTGCAGGAACTGGAAGTAGAGCAGCTGGCCAAGACCGCTTATCTGACCGGCGGGGTGGTGAAGAGTTCTACAGGCGATTCCGTCACTGCCGCTACCAAACTCAGCGAGTTGGATGGATTTGGCGGTGAAGGTAAGATAAACGTGACTACGGGAAATACTTCCGTGGATATCAATATTACCGGGGACACCACCATTTCAGATGTATTGACCCAGCTTAAGAATGCAGGCCTGAATGCCAGCTTTGACTCGAAGTGGGGACGTTTTTCCGTCAGTGCGAAGGAATCCGGCGCGTCAAACGATTTCAGTATTACCGCATTGGATGATAACGGGGAAAAGGCATTGGAAGCCATGAAGCTGAAAGTGGACTTAAAGGACGATGCGGCTGCATTGGCGGAGTATCGGAAATATGCCGGCTACTTTGTGGTGGGAGACAGGGCTGCAACTCTCGCGAACATGAGCGGCATGATCCAGAAAGATGTGGCTTCCAGGACGGAATCTTACCTGAACCAGTATAAGTCCCTGACGGCTTCCCGCGATGCGGCTCAGAAGACCATCGATGAGATCAATAAAAAATATGCGGATAAGGGTATTACGCTGGATACGGCGGAGAATTATAAGACCCAGATTGAAGCAAAGAACAAAGAGATCGAAACGTTAAATGAACAGCTGACTGCAAAAGATTCCCCTCTGACTGAGGCAGACAAGAAGCTGACAGAGGAGAAGATTGCCAAGCTGCAGGAAGAGGTTAAGGATCTGTCGGAGAAGAAAGCGGACGCGGAATCCCTGGCTGCCAATACGGAGGCGGTGACGAAATTAAACGGCCAGATCGCGGATGTGGAAAGTTATGTTACCATTACCACCGGAACGAATGACAAGGGTGAAACCACATACAGCGCGGCTGCCACATCGAAGCTCACCGGCGAGGTGGAGGATCGTTATTATGCGAAAGCGGAGAAAGCGCATCGTGTGATAGAAGAGTATGAGAATGCACCTTCTACCAACGCGGATGCAGACGGGAACGGCATGGGAGCCACCAAGGTATCCGGCCAGAACGCATTGATCACCTTAAACGGCGCAGCCTACGAAAATACCAATAATGTATTTGAGATCAACGGCCTGACATTTACGGCGCTGGCAAAGACAAACGGTGCACCCGTCACTGTGACCACCGAGCAGGATGTGGACGGCATTTATGACATGGTGAAGAACTTCCTGAAGGAGTACAATGCCGTTGTCAATGAGATGGATAAACTGTATAATGCGGATCCTGCAAGAGGCTATGAACCGCTATCGGACGAAGAGAAGGATGTAATGTCCGAGGGCGACATAGAGAAATATGAGAAGAAGATCAAGGATTCCCTGCTGCGCCGGGATGAAAATATTTCTACGGTCAGTGCAGGTCTGAAGAGCATCATGTCCTCCGGGATCGATGTCAACGGAAAGACAATGCATTTGTTTGACTTCGGGATTGAGACCCTGAGTTACATGGTTGCTCCCGACAACGAGAAGAATGCTTACCATATTGCGGGAGATCCTGACGACGGATATACTTCCGGAAATGACGATAAGTTAAAGAGTATGATCGCCAATGATCCTGATACGGTGATTACCTTCTTTACGAAGCTTTCCCAGGATCTTTACGGCAAAATGTTGGATATGTCCAAGTCCGTGGATGGATATCGCTCTTTCGGTAACTTCTATGATGACAAGAAGATGAAGTCCGATTATGATGAGTACACTTCCAAGATCGCGACACTGGAACAGAAGCTGAACGATTATGAGGACAGCTGGTACAAGAAATTCAGCGCCATGGAAACCGCGATGGCGAAGATGCAGCAGAATGCAAATGCAGTGACAGCACTGCTGGGAGGTTCATGATATGGCATTACCCAATGCTTATGCCCAGTATAATAACAGTAAGGTTTTGACGGCAACCCCGGCGGAGCTTACCCTGATGTTGTATGAGGGAGCGATCAAATTCTGTAATATTGCGGAAATTGCCGTGGAGCAGAAGGATATACAGAAGGCGCATGTCAATATTGTAAAGACCCAGAAAATAGTGGAATATCTCAGGCAGACGCTTGATATGAAGTATCCGGTGGCAAAGGACTTTGAAAATATTTATGTTTATCTGGAGAAACAGCTTGTGGAAGCAAATGTGAAAAAGGATAAGGAAATATTGGAAGAGTGTCTCGGCCACCTGAGGGATATCCGGGATACCTGGAAGGAAGTCATGCGCATTAATCGCGAGAAGGGAACTATCTGATGGAAAACCAACTGACTATTTTGTCCGAAAGCCTGGATAAAAAGCTTCAGATCCTTAAGGAGATCCAGGAGTACAATAAGAAGCAGGAGCAGAGTTTTCTGGAGGAAACCGTCAATCTGGAGGAATTTGACGCGGCAATCGAGGAAAAAGGCCGTCTGATTGAGAAGCTGGGTAAGTTGGACGAGGGCTTTGAGGCTGTGTATGACAGACTGGCAGCTGAGTTAAAGGGCAACCGTGAGAAATACAGGTCTCAGATTGCGGTTCTGCAGGATAAGGTTCGCCAGGTGACGGAACTGGGTGTGTCTATCCAGGCACAGGAGCAGCGCAATAAAAAGCTGGTGGAGCAGTATTTTGCCAGAGCACACAGCAGTCTCAGCCAGAAGCGTAAAAGTTCCAAGGCGGCATATGACTACTATAAGAACATGAGCGGCAGCGCTGTGGCGCCGCCCCAGTTTATGGACAGCAAAAAATAAAATTTTTTGAAATCAGCCCTAAAGTATTTTTGAGTCTCACCGATATATATTACAAGTAAAGCAAATGGACATAAAGTCCATGGCTTTCTTCATAAAGTGATCTGAAGCCATTCGCACATTGGCGGAGGGTTACTGTAATCACTACCGGGAAGCTGGATTGTGCGAGCCGGATGAACGGTAGACAAAAATAATTGGCCTCAGGGAAGAGGTCGTCAAATTCAAGGAGGAATATATTATGGTAGTACAGCACAACTTAACAGCAATGAACTCTAACAGAATGCTTGGCATCACAACTGCAAGCCAGGCAAAGTCCACTGAGAAGTTATCTTCCGGTTACAAGGTAAACCGTGCAGCAGATGATGCAGCAGGTCTGGCAATTTCCGAGAAGATGAGACGTCAGGTTCGCGGCCTTACCCAGGCAGCAGCAAACGCACAGGACGGCGTGTCCATGGTGCAGACAGCAGAAGGTGCCCTGAACGAAGTTCATGATATGCTGCAGCGTATCAACGAGCTGGCAGTTAAGGGTGAGAACGGCACACTGACCTCCAGTGACCGCAGCTACATCAACAGCGAAGTAAAGCAGCTGATGAGCGAGATCGACCGTGTGGCTTCCACCACAACCTTCAATGAGAAGAATCTGCTGAATGGTTCCTGCTCTGCGGGTATTGATCTGCAGGTAGGCGCAGAGGCCAGCCAGCACATCACGATGACCATTAAGTCAATGAACTGTAGTGGGCTGGGGCTTTCCGGAAGTGTTACCGGTGCATCCGGTACCAGTGCAGCAGCATTGAACAAGAAATGTAAAGACGCTATCGCAGCCCTGAACAAGCAGCGTTCCGATCTGGGTTCCGTACAGAACAGACTGGAGCACACCATCAACAACCTGAAGAATATCGCAGAGAACACGACCAGCGCTGAATCCGCTATCCGTGATACCGATATGGCAACAGAGATGGTTAGATACGCGAACAACAACATCCTGGCTCAGGCAGGTCAGGCAATGTTGGCACAGGCTAACCAGGCTAACCAGGGTGTCCTTTCCCTGCTGGGTTAATTCTGAGAGTTCGAGCAAAACTACCAAAAAGAGGTTGGCATCCGCCAGCCTCTTTTTTTGAACCTCTGAAATTTTATGATTAATATTTTGAAGAAAAAAACTGTAATCAGTTCTAAAGTATCCGGAATATCTTCCGATATATTAATCAAGTAAAATAAGTCAGCCAAAGTTGCCAAAGCAAATGTTGAAGAGAGCGGTGGGCAATGGCAGGCGGTACAATGGAAAACAGCCTCAAGGATGAGGTACAAGTTCAAGGAGGAAAATACTATGGTAGTACAGCACAACTTAACAGCAATGAACTCTAACAGAATGCTTGGCATCACAACTGCAAGCCAGGCAAAGTCCACTGAGAAGTTATCTTCCGGTTACAAGGTAAACCGTGCAGCAGATGATGCAGCAGGTCTGGCAATTTCCGAGAAGATGAGACGTCAGGTTCGCGGCCTTACCCAGGCAGCAGCAAACGCACAGGACGGCGTGTCCATGGTGCAGACAGCAGAAGGTGCCCTGAACGAAGTTCATGATATGCTGCAGCGTATCAACGAGCTGGCAGTTAAGGGTGAGAACGGCACACTGACCTCCAGTGACCGCAGCTACATCAACAGCGAAGTAAAGCAGCTGATGAGCGAGATCGACCGTGTGGCTTCCACCACAACCTTCAATGAGAAGAATCTGCTGAATGGTTCCTGCTCTGCGGGTATTGATCTGCAGGTAGGCGCAGAGGCCAGCCAGCACATCACGATGACCATTAAGTCAATGAACTGTAGTGGGCTGGGGCTTTCCGGAAGTGTTACCGGTGCATCCGGTACCAGTGCAGCAGCATTGAACAAGAAATGTAAAGACGCTATCGCAGCCCTGAACAAGCAGCGTTCCGATCTGGGTTCCGTACAGAACAGACTGGAGCACACCATCAACAACCTGAAGAATATCGCAGAGAACACGACCAGCGCTGAATCCGCTATCCGTGATACCGATATGGCAACAGAGATGGTTAGATACGCGAACAACAACATCCTGGCTCAGGCAGGTCAGGCAATGTTGGCACAGGCTAACCAGGCTAACCAGGGTGTCCTTTCCTTACTCGGTTAATCAAAGTGGCATAAATAAATATGTTGCATAAGTAAATATGTAGTATGAAAGAGGCTGGCGTCTGCCAGCCTCTTTTTAAAAAATTTCCAACTCCACGGATGGAAATTTTCCTGATAAAAAAGACTGGTCGGAGGACGGATATGACAGTTACGCAGTTGGAAAAGCTGACTATATTTCATTTGAATGAAACTGAATTTAACAATGCGGATGCAAAGAACAGCTGCCTGGTGCAGGCTCGAACCTCATATGTGGCATATGTACTGAATTCCGCAGTGGAAGACAAGGAACTTTTCTCCCAGGTTGGGGAAGGGGACAGCATTACATCCGCAGACCTGAGGGAGAGATCTCCCGTGGTCTATCTCTCTGGAGGGGTGGAACGTTCGGAAGCCGAGAACATGGATTATATCGGAATGATGGAACTGGTTTCTGCTTCTGTTGTGGCAGTGCTTTTTCCTAAGCGGCTGATTTGGGAGACCGGCGGCTTTCATCCCATGCTGTCTGCAAAAAATAATTATGAGTTCCTGTGCCGTATGGCCAGGGCAGCCGGCCAGTGCAGAATGCTTTCTTTGACAGGGGGAATGGATATCCACGTGGAAGAAGAGATGCCGGATGCAGGAGGGGCTGCCCTGACTCTTGCCTATGTGATACGGCGCCATATGAGCGATTTACATACACTGGGGGCGACAGATAGAGTATTACCCATATTCTATGAATATGCCAGGACGAAAAATGCTTTTCAGGAATTTCAGCAGAACTTAAACCTGTTTCTGTCGGATCCTCGGTTATATGGAAAATATGCAAGGCAGACGGCACCCTTTATTGTCCTTAGGGGGGATGACACCTGCGGAGGCGTTCTGCAGGGCTTTGCGGACGACCTGGCGGAGTCTCTTTGGAAGAACGGGCAGGCGGTCATAATGGTGGACGAAGACTTTGCGAGACACGAGGAACTTCAGGGCATGGTCTGCAAGGGGATTGTTGGATTCCAGAGTAAGGCGCTGGAAATTGATTTTTTCCGGAAAATAGACGGACCGAAGTTCCAGTTCTGGTTTGACAATCCGCTGCACTTTGAGAATGTGCTGAGGAATCTTCCGGAGGAGTATTATATTCTCTGCCAGGATGCAAATTACGCCTCACTGATCAGGAAGTACTACCATACTCTCAATGCCATACAGTTTCCGCCTGGCGGAAGACTGCCCAGGGAATGTTTTCAAGAGGAAATAAGCAGATTCTCCGTTCGGAAGATGAACGGTGAGGTGATTACCGCTGCCCAGGGGATGCTTTCAGGGGAGAATCAGCAGGCATGCGGGTTGGGGGAAGGGCAACAGCAACGGCCATATGATATCGCCTTTATAGGCAATTACTTTCCGGATGAGCCTGAAATCCTCAGTGGATTTGAGAGAGAATTCTATGATTATATGCTGCTTCATCCCTGTGAGACCTTTGAACAGGGACTGACAGAGCTTATGTGGGCGCAGAATGGCGGTGCGGGATACCGCGGACAGGGTGCGGTGGAGCTGGATGAACAGGCTGAACTGGATGAACAGCAAAGCTTTCTGCAGCTGAGCTATTCCATGAAGCCTGCCTGTAGGATGGTTATCGGCCATTTCAGGAATGCAGTGGTTTCCGTCATTCTGGGAGCGGGATTTGATTTGCACGTATATGGGGAAGACTGGAAGCATTACAGGGGATCCGGCAGGGAGCATTTGAAGATACATCCCATTGCCACGGTGGAGGGATCCCTACAGGAACTGTCCAAGGCTAAAATAGGCCTGAATATCATGAGCTGGCACAAGGCCGGGATGACGGAGAGGATTGCGAATATCATGCTGTCCGGCGCGGTTTGCCTTTCGGAGGAAACAACTTATTTGCGGGAGCATCTACAGGAGGGGGAGGAAATTGTCGCTTTCCGTCTGGACTGCCTGGAGGAACTGCCGGGGAAGATTCAGAATCTGCTGGATCATCCGGCCCTGCGGGAAGAAATCGCAGAGAAAGCACGGCGCAGGGCTATGGCGGAGTACACCTGGGAGAGCCGGGCCAGAGAGTTGATTGCTCTGTCCGGACAGGCGGTGCAGGACGCGCTGACAATTTATGTGGCAACCCATGTAAAATTTGATCCCCCCAGGGATCCGGTCTATGTCCCCCTTCATGTGGGAAAGAAGGGAAAGCCAGACCTGGGGTATCCGGGCGACGATACGGGGGAAAATATTTCGGATCTGAATTTTCTCTATGGCGAGTTGACGGGGCTGTTTTGGATCTGGCAGAATGTCCATGACGTGGACTATGTGGGATTATGCCATTACAGAAGATACTTTATGAATGCCCGGAAGGAGGCCATGGGGAAGCGGGAATATCTGGAGCTGCTGGGAAAGTATGACGCTATACTGCCCAGGCATATGGAGTGTGAGGGAAGCTATTACCATCATTTCGGCATGAGCCATAACAGCAGGGATCTGGATGCGGTGGGACGTGCACTGAAGCGTATCTATCCATCCTATGGAGAGGCATATGACCAGGCAATGGAAGGATCCATATATTATTGGGGTAATCTGGTGGTGACCAGCCTTTCTGTGCTGAAAGCTTATGCGGAATGGCTGTTCCAGATCTTTGTGGAGGCGTCTGAGGAGATAGATGTGAGCGGCTATGACGATTACCACAGGCGTGTATACGGTTTCCTTTCCGAGCAGATGTTCTATGTGTTTGCCCTGGCCAATGGGCTGAACTGCTGCGAGGCAGCAGTGGGCGTGTCGGAGGAAAAGGCGGAGACAAGGATGCTGAAGGAGGAGTTGGAGCGGCTGATCAGAGAAGGCAAAGAGGAAGAAGCCAGGAAAAAGTTTCAGGAGCGGCTTGCGGTAAGGCCGGATCTGCTTCTGCCAGGGTCGGACGTGAAAGGAGATCTTCAGGCGTTGTATAGGCGGCTCCTTGTCTGATCACTTGTATGCGTATTTCATTTGTAAGGAATCAAACCATGTCTGTATGGGTGTCAAGCCATGCATCATGGTCTGATAAGTGCCGTGGGGTATCTGACCGGGAGATGCAGTGCGGCTACTGCATCATATGCATAAAGTTATTTGTTGACAGTTTTTTTGACCGAATGAAACGGAATGTGGGTGTGGGAAATGATGGATCATCAGGAGGATCATATTTTGGATAGCGCAACAGAAGGCAGGACAGGGAAAAAGTGGCTGGTGTTGTTCCGGGGAGAACTGGATACCCTTAACCTATTCAGTGGGCAGCTGAAACAGGGATTCCTGGAACTGGGCTATGAAGTATTTGATTTTGACCTACAGGACAGCGCCAGAAGCCTGGGGCTGCTGTACCAATACATACAGGACGGGAGCGTTGCGGCCATGATCGGTTTCAACAGTGCTTTTTTTGGCATGACGCTTCCTTCCGGGGGAAATATGTGGGAAGCGCTGGGGATTCCCTGTGTGAATATTTTCGTGGATCATCCTTATTGGTATCATAATATTTTAATGCGTATGCCATCCACGGGGGTCGTATTGTGTATTGACCGCAACCATATGAATTATGTCAACAGGTTCTATCCCCATATTGCAATGAACGGGTTTCTTGCCCATGGGGGCGTTTCCTTGTCATCAGACCACAAGCCGATATCGGAGCGGAAAATAGATGTCCTGTATGCGGGAAGTCTTTTGGCAGATTTTGTACAGCAGCCTGACTTTACGGAGTGGGATTTCCCGGCGGAACAGGTCTGCAAGGAATGCATTCAATATTTGATTGCACATCCAGGGGATACCGTTGAATATGCCATTGAGGAAGAACTGCGGCGGGAGGCTGTTACCCTTCCGGATGAAGAACTGCGCCGTTTCATTTCCTCCTGCGTGTACATCGAAAGAATTGTAAGTTCCCATTACCGGGAACGGATTGTGGAATCCATTGCAAGAGCCGGAATATCGTTGGAGCTGTACGGGGATGGCTGGGGGAAATGCGATTGGATCAGCCTTCCCAACGTCCATTACGGCGGCAGGGTGTCGCCGGAGGAGATACTGGGCAAGATGGAGGAAAGCAGGATCGTCCTGAATACATTACCCTGGTTCAGGGACGGCAGCCATGAGAGAGTATTCAATGCCATGCTGTGCGGAGCGGTGGCCGTATCGGAGACCTCCCGGTATTTGGAGGAGACGCTGCCCCCGGATGCCTGGGTATCCTTTGACCTTTCCTCAGAGAATCTGTCTGCGCTGCCCGGACGGATTGCAGGGCTGCTTTCCGACGAGGGCAGATTACAGGCAATTGCTTCCGCAGGGCGGGAACTGGCGGAAGCCTGTCATACCTGGAAAGACAGGGCAAGGGAATTGCATGAAGATTTACTGATGTTTCTGTAAGCAGTAACGATTTTGCTGGTAACAGTTCAGCCATGCAACAATTTGCGAATTGCGCGTGGGTGCTTGCGCACAAAGCGCGATTTGCAAATTGCTGCATGAGCGGAGCGCCCTCACATGAAATAAAAGATGAGCCGCGCAGCGGCGTCGGATGCGAAGCAGACGCTGAGGAGGGGGCTGAACTGTTACTTTTGCTGGCAGTTTTCGTCGTAAATTCATTGAAAAATCCTTTGGATAATAATATAATGTAAATAAATTTAGGAGAGGCAGACAAAAGACACATGATGACAGACTATATGGAATATGTCATTGAGCGGCTGGGGTACAGCAAAGCGGAGGGGTTTTATACATATGAAAATATTCCTCTTATGAAGTATCCTCCCCATACCTGTAATGTCCTGAAAGAATTAAAACCATGTGCGGTATATATGGTTGGCAGCAGACCATTTGTCTGTTTTTTTGACATGGGACAAAAGGAATTGTTTCATCGGATTGGCTGGAAAATATGGAACAGCCAGATTGATATCGCGGTCTGTGTGTCGGATACAACCTTTGAGGTTTATTATGGGAAAAATCTGGATCAGAAGAAGAAGCTGCCGCAAAGGCTTGAAAAATTATCTTTAAAAACGGATAAAAAGCTTCCATTTTCCTGTGGAGATATCAGGAATGAGGGGTTTTGGCAAGAGTATAGACGCCATTTTAAGGCGAAAAACACACTGAATCATATCTTACTGGAAAACGTGCAATCAGTTACCGATCAATTAAAACAGATTTATCATATTCCCTTCACTACAAAATTTATGCTGCGTATTATCTTCATTCGATATATGATCGACAGAGGAGTTGATTTATGTTATGAGGGTTTTGGTGGAGAGATTGAGCAGTCAAGACAGAACCTGGTCTCTCTTTTTGACGATAAAAACAGGCTGTACCTTTTTTTTAAACATTTAAAACATCAGTTTAACGGGAATCTTTTTGATGCGGAGGAAGAATTAGAAGATCCAAGGCTCAACCGGGAAGCCCTGAAAATGGTTGCCAGATTCCTGACTGGAAAAGAGCGGATGCAGAATGGGCAGTTTGCACTTTTTAATATGTATGATTTCAATGTGATACCGGTGGAAACGATCAGCAGTATTTATGAAATTATATTGGGTGAGGAGGCGAGAAGAAAAAATAAAGCTTTTTATACTCCTTCTTTTCTGGTTGATTATATTATACAGACAGAATGCGATAATTCCCAACGAATGGGCAAGATGCTTGATCCGGCATGCGGTTCAGGTATTTTTCTCGTGTGTTATTATAGAAAGCTTGTTGAACAAAGTCGAATATCGGAGGGGATTAGTGGTCAAAAGTTAATATCGCTGATGAGGGAAAATATTTTTGGGGTGGATAAGGAATACGAGTCCATCAATGTTGCGGTTTTTTCGTTGTATCTGACACTTCTGGATTATTTGGATTCAAAGCAGGTAAAGAATCTTAAATTACCTGACCTGATCGGTGAATCTCTGTTTTGTGCAGATTTTTTCCAGGATGAGGCATTGATGCAGTTACGAAAACAGGATTTCCAGTTTATCATAGGGAACCCACCATGGGGAAGAATGGATCGTGAAGAATCGTGCCTTCATGTAAGATATTGTAATGAGAATGGGCTGCCTCAGCAAAATGAAGAAATCAGTCGAAGCTTTTTGTATAAAGTGAGAGAATATTGCAATCAGGATACGAAGTGCTGCCTGATATTGCCCTCCAAATTATTTTATAACCGGGAAAATCCTGCGAGAGAATGCAGGAGATATCTGTTGGAGCATATGCAGATAACAAGTCTGCTGGAAATGTCATCTGTAGTCGATGGCCTGTTCGAAAATGCGGATGCGCCGGCAGCGGTTCTCTCTTTCCGATACCAGGATAATGTGGATGTCAATGAAGCGTTATTAAAGCACATATCGCTGAAACCCACATTGTTTTTCCGTTTATTCCGCATCCTGACCATAGAGAAAGATGATGTGAAATACGTAAGATACAAGCTGCTCCTGGAGAATGACTGGCTGTGGAAAACACTTGTATATGGCGGAACAGGGGATTATGAAACAATCGCCTATCTACAGAGGCATTATGAGACTGTCAAGGAAAGGATTGACCGGGAGGAGCCTCCTTTGATCTGCGGTGTGGGTGTCGAGTATCATGATGGAGAGAATGATGCGGGGGATCTTGTTGGCCGCCCATTTTTCAGACCCAGAGGAAATATAGGACATGGCTATATCAATTTATCGGAAAATAGTTTTAAAGAATTTAAGAAAGATAAGATACATAGGACAAGGAAGAACAGCGCTTTGTACAGTGCTCCTTACTGCCTTTTGACGAAAGGGGTGGATCCGAAGACATATCGTATGCGTGCAGTATGCTGCGAAGACAGGGATTTTGTATTTCCGGAAACAATATATGGAATCAAGGGACAGGAAAGTCAGTTGCAGCTGCTGTATACCTTATCCGGATTATTTAATTCTTCCTTGTATGCCTATTATAATTTCATGGTTGGCGCATCAGTCGGAATCGACAGGCGACAGAGGTTTATTGCTGATATCATGCAATGCCCTTATCCGGATCATAGCGAAGACAGGATTGCCAGGTGCAGCCGGGACCTGTATCAGCTGGGACAAAAGACCCTATTATCGGAAACGGAAATATCGGATAAATTACAGGAACTGGATGAGTGCATCATGGAGGCTTTTCATTTAAAAGATAACGTGTATATCCAATATGCCAATGATATCATGATTCCGATGATAACAGAAAAGAGCAAAAAGCTGTATACAGAGAGGATTACCGCAGAAGGCTTAAAAGCGTACGCGCGCGTTTTTTACCGTTATTTTGCGGATGTTTATGAGCCGGAAGAGAAGTACGTAAAAATAGTGATTGATCCTAATGTGGGTGAAGGCTTTGCTGCAATGCTGTTGTCCCTTGAGGAGAACAGTGGCGGAAAAGGAATCATGGCAGAGTCGATACAACTTTCTGCTGAGGCTGTACAATTTTGTGTTCAGGCCTACAATGAAGCTTTTTATTGGAAGAGGAACTGTTATTATTTTGAAGAAAACAGTTTTCTGATCCTAAAGTCCAACAACAGGAGAAATTGGCAAATGGCTAACGCTTACACGGATTTGTCTGAGATCATAGAACGTATAGTGAGGGAGTGAGTGCCATGGGAACATTTGGAAAAGAAAATCGGGATATCATGGCGCAAAATATCCAGCAGCAGATCAGGCAGCTGATCCTGCTTTCCTGTGAAGCTCTCAAAAAGGATACGCTGGACAAAGGTGTCTGGATTGCAAATGATGAAGGGGCCATCACGTACCGGCTGGTGGAATTTTATTTGAACAACAATGAATTTCGCAGAAAAAATAATCTGAGTTTACTGGTGCGTTTTCAAATTGAGACTCCGGTAAATTTCCAGCCGATGAACAACAACTATCTTGGAAGAGCAGATATCAGGATTGTGGGAATGAATTATCTGCAAAACGGAACCTCCCTGGGACTGATCGAGTGTAAACGTCTTGATGGAGGCGCGGTTTTAAAACGGGAATATGTGAAAGAGGGTATTGACAGATTCACAGGTGTGATAGCAGGCTGCGTAAAATATCCGCGCTCAAATTGGGACATGATGATAGGATATCAGGTCGCGTTAATGCAGTTTGATGTCATGCTGAAGGAACTGAACCAATATTTGAAAAAGAAGATGAAAAGTGCCGTCATGAAAGAACTTACATTTTGTAAATCCGGTAATGACTGGACGGAATGTGTCAGTACCTTTCGGTGTATAGACGGAAAAGAGCGACCGATAGGGCATTTGTTTTATGACTTTGCCGGGATCATACAATAACTGCACAGTCGCTTCCTGTCCACGAAAGCCAGGAGTTTCTGGGTATTGGCTGTAGGTAATTGCACCGTGTCGCGCATACATACACGAGTTTGCGAAGCAAATCTCGCAAGAGTGCAAAGCACTCTTTTTCAAGGAGGACGTGTCTTATGATACATGTAGCTGTTTTCGGCAACTCAAAATGGAGCTGCCTGATGAAGGAGATACTGGAAAACGAATACTCCGCCCTTTTTGTACAGGACGGCGGGGAGGCGATCGCCGTGGACGCCTTTGTGGTGTCCGGGGAGCCCGGGCAGGAGTCTGAGATATCAGTCCGGGAATTTGCCCGCAGGTATGCTTTGGGGGAGCTTACGGCCATCGTGATTCCCAAGGAATATTATATGCAGCAGAATGAACTTGTATTGACACTTCTCAGGGAAGGAGTGGAGGTGCAGGATATTTATGATGGGACACGGTTGGATACGCAGACCAGGAACCGGCCGGAGGCGGTGGCCTGCCTGATCACCCCCATGCTCCAGGATCCCTATCTGCCTTACTTGGAATATCATGTGGCGGATCATTGCAATCTGAACTGCAAGTACTGCACCCATTATTCGCCCCTTGTGCCGCAGCCGGTTTATACGGATTATGAGAGGTTCGCGGCTGACCTGCGGCAATTAAAGAAGTATATTGTGGATATCGGCGTGATCCGAATCCTGGGAGGAGAGCCTCTCTTAAATCCTGAACTGGGCAGCTTTATTGAACTGACACGGGAATTGTATCCGGCCAGTATTGTGACGGTAGTGACCAACGGGATGTTGATCGATCGTCTTGATCCTGCCCTGATAGAGACCATGAAGAAGAATATGGCATTTTTCCACATTTCCTATTATCCTCCGCTGAAGGATAAGGTACAGAAAATCCAGGAATTCCTGTATGAGCAGAAGATACCCTACACCATCACTCCCATGATCACGGAATTTAACAAGACACAGACCATGACGCCGCAGCAGGACGAGGATTTCTTTTACAGCTGTTTCCAGGCGTCCTGTACCTGTCTGCATGAAGGAAAAGTGGCGCCCTGCTATGCGCCTTTTACCACGAAATACTTTAATGAGGCTTTCGGGCAGGAGCTGCCGACGGACGAAGGGATCGACCTTTATGATAACGCGTTGACAGCGCCTGTGTTGAAGGCGCAGCTGCTGATTCCTATACAGCGGTGCATGTATTGTACGGCGGGAAAGGCATGCAGCTGGGAAATCATCGGCAAGAACAGTGTGCTGGAGGACTGGGTGGAGTAAGGCGCTATAGATAACTCAATATTTCGTCCACGCGGTGGACATAGGTATGGTCTGCGGATATTTTCCGCAGGCCATTTTCGGCGATCTGCGCCCGCTCTGCCTCGTGCTCCAGGTAATAGCCGATCTTGTCCAATAGGTCTGCCCTGCTCTCATAAAATACAAAATCCTCCCCAGGTACGAAGAAATCCAGGAAATCCTCCTGGTAATTGGTCAGCAGGAAGCCGCCGGCGCCCATGATGTCAAAAGCGCGCAGGGGAATGCCGCTGAGAATGCTGCGGAGGGAGATATTCAGGTTGATTTTGGCTTTTTTGAATACGTAGGGGGCTTGGTCATAGTAGTCCACGGGGCCGTGATTGGTACAATTGGACAGCTTTAAGGTCTGGTCGGGGGTATACAGGTCCAGGCCGTGACGTTCTGCCACGGCGGACAGCAGCTCCCGGCGCTCCAGGGCAGTGATCTGGCGGTTGACTACATATTGGGCGAAAAGATATTCCACACTCTCCACACTGTCCGCGCCGGGGGTAAGGGGAAGAGCCTTCTGCATATCCGCCAGTATGTTCTTTGGCAGGGATTCCTGGATAAAATTATAACCGTACACCTGGATCTGGGCTGCCATCAGACCCTCCAGGTATCCCTTGGTGTAGGGGGAAATCTTTCCCTCCATACGCTGGTAGAACTGGTGCTTTTCCGTGTAGAGGGAGCCGATGAACGCCACCGGATGCCGGTTATACCATGTAGTCTTCCGGAAGGCGTCAAAGTCTGTCATGGCGGACAGACGTCTGGTGTTGGCGGCCATGGGAAGATAATGCACTGTCTGGATGCCAGCGTTGTGGAACTCCAGGTACTGCTGCCTGTCAAAGACGAATACATGGTTGGTGGGGTAATTGATAGTATAATGGTACAGCCGTACATAAGGGCTGTCGTAAACCCATGCAACATAGGGAACCCCCAGTTTCTTACATGCCAGGGAAGCCACTGGGAAATAATTAAAGGAAAAGAGAAAGTCAGGTGCATTCTTCCGGATACAGGCGGTCAGCTCCTGCTCCAGCAGCTCGTCCGGTTTTTCCCCCTTGTCGGAGAAGGGCTGTTCCGTCACCTGATGCCCAAGCTCCTTCAGGGCATCGATCATGTCTTCGTTTCCAAAGCTTTTCCAGGTCAGCATTAATACTTTCATAAGGGACTCCTTTGTGCAGTTGTTTTTCCGGCTGTTGATTGCCTTGAATAAGGTCATTATACCATATTAAGAGTCTGGTTTCACTGAAAAGTTTTATAAAAGCTGATATAGCGTCAGGGTTTACATTCCTTGGGCAATCTGTTACAATCAAATTGTAACAATCAATTGGCGGATATAAAAGGCGGTGATGATATGAGTGAAAAAGAATTGATCAAGGTATCTGTCGAAGAATTTTCCAGGCTGCAAAGTTATATGCTGGCATCTGAGAAAGATACAGACAGTTATAACCTCATGAAAGACCGGTATATTGAGTTGAAGGTTATTTTAAATTCGTTTGGAGTCAGCCTGACGGAGCTTGACAAAATAAAAGAGTAATGCGGTGGCTGGAACAGGGACGCAGGGAATCAGAAATGATTCCCTGCGTCCCTGTATTCACTGGCTTTTCTGTAAAATGTGGTTGTGGAAAATTCACATAGGCTGGCGGCTTCCGTCCTGTTGATTTCCTTATTCTGCCAGCGGGTATATATCTGTGCAAAATTTTCCGGCAATGCTTTGGGCGGCCTGCCGAACCGGACGCCCCTTGCCCTGGCAGCCTCTATCCCTTCCCTCTGGCGCTGCCGGATGGCGCTGCGCTCATTCTCACTGACATAGCTGAGCAACGACAGGACGAGATCCGCGATCAGGGTTCCAAGCAGATCCTTGTCTTTTCTGGTATCCAGGAGAGGCATATCCAGTACAACGATGTCCACACCCTTTTGTTTGGTTAACAGCTTCCATTGTTCCAGCACCTCGTCATAATTTCTGCCCAGGCGGTCAATGCTTTTGATGTACAGTACATCATCCGGCTTCAGTTTTTTCAGCAGCTTTTTGTACATGGGCCGGTCAAAGTCCTTTCCCGATTGTTTTTCCACGTAAATGTTATTATGGGGAATTGGGACCTTCTGCATGGCATTCATCTGCCGGTCTTCGTTTTGGTGTAATGTGCTGACGCGCACATATGCGTATAGATCACTCATGGCTCGTACCTCTTTTCGTGTGTTGTGGATTTATCCTGGTGTAGATATGAAAATTATAGCATGGAATATTTCCACCTGTGCGCTGTAGCTAACAGACTTCCGATGGTTCCATCCATGGGCATATGGGCATGTGCCGGATCATACAGCCACAGAGGTACTGGCAAGAGGATACTTCGTTATCCATTTTACCTGCGGACGTACTTGGGGTGATAAACAGGGTGGATGTGAAGTATTCCCTGCCCCCTTTGCCGTATTTTTAACCGGAAATGAAAAGACTTATATGGAACCGGACATCAGCGTGATCTGTGATAAAAATAAGATTACGGATAAGGGCTGCCAGGGAGCGCCGGACTGGATCATCGAGATTGTTTCCCCCAGCAGCAAACAGATGGACTATTATAAAAAATTGTTTCAGTACCGCACGGCAGGAGTAAGGGAATATTGGGTGGTTGATCCGGATCGGGAAATTGTGACGGTATATAATTTTGGGCAGGACAGTATGGAGGAATATCCCTTTGGCGCTGAAGTTCCGGTTGGAATATATGATGGTTTTTCGATTTGTGTCTCCTTGTGAATGCCACAGCATCAACTGTCATTACAATCGGCTTTTGGTCAATCTTTCTGGAAAACGGTAAAACGATAATAAATACTACAAAAAATACTTGACATATGGATGTATCTATGGTATTTTTACCTTGTTACTGAGAAGGAAGAATCACATCGCACTTTGCAGGAGTCTATGTATTTAAGTGCTTTTCGGGCGTTTCGCCGCAGATTCAACTTTTAACATAACAGGGCGGGGCGTCGAGGCTGTGAAGGTCAAGGTCTCTTTTGGGTTCCTGGTTTTATGGCAGATGCCCTGTCCCTGGCATACAGGTATGCCTTTGGGAGCGCCATGCGTCCACATGAGATTCCCGGGGGCATTGCCGGAAACCGGGAGGAGCATATGGGAGAGAAGGACAGGGCAGAAAAACTGTTCATGGGTTGTCCGGATGTGTTTGCGGAACTTGTCAATGTTCTGGTGTATCAGGGGGAAAGAGTTCTGGCGGAGGACAGTATGGTTCCGGGGCCGACGGAAAGCACATACCTGGGAAAGAAGGCGAAGCTGGCCGGACAATTCCAGGATTACAGCATGTATGAAACGGTTCGGGGAGAGATACACGCATTGTACACGGTGGAGAACCAGAGCGATGTGGATCCGCAGATGGTTCTTCGCCATGCGGGGTATGAAGGCGCCGCCTACCGGAGGCAGTATGGTCAGGGGAAAGCGGTTGTGCAGACTCGACCGGAGGGACAGAACATGCTGGCTGGACAGACTATGCCGGAGGGACATGGCATGCCGGCTGACCAGCCCATGTCGGGGGAACGGATCATGGTGGAAGGCCAGACCATGACGGAGGGACATGGCATGCTGGGGGGCCGAACCATGCCGGAAGGAAGAGCGGTCTACCCTGTCATTAGCTTGGTACTGAACTGGGGAGAGCAGCGCTGGACGGCGGCTACAGCGATTCACGACCTGATTGGTTATCCGGTACACAGAGGGGCAGAGGACTATGTGGACAAAAACAGGATGCATGTATTTGACATGCGTTTCCTGGATGGAACAGTAAGGGGTCTGTTTGAGGGGGACGTGAGGGTGGTTCTGGATTATCTCTCCGACAGAGAGAGCTTGATCCGGCGCCGTCAGGAACTGAGGAATCCGGAGGAGGTCATGCGGATGCTCCACGCATTATCCGGTGACACAAGGTACCTGAAATACATATCAATCATGAAGGAAAAAGGAGGATCAGCCGTGTGTGATTTGTTGGATGAAATGGTGAACAAGGGAATAGAAATTGGAAAGAAGAGGGGGATTGAGGAGGGACTGCAAAAAGGGCTACAGAAGGGGCTGCAGGACGGCCTTAAGGCACTTATATCTACTTGCAGGGGATTTGGATTTTCCTTTGAGGAGACAGCGGAAAGAGTGAAGGAGAATTTCTGCCTGGGGGATGAGGAAACCGGGAACAGCATGAAATTGTATTGGTAGTATTGGTAGATCTGATGCTGTGTGTGGGTATTTACGTGGGATAGCGTGCTGCGGAGTAACCGTGCACGGTTGAACTTCAGGTAATGTTGTGTAATTGTATTACCCGTATACGGTTAACTTGCAGTTAATGTCATGCGTTTTCATTACCCGCAAACGGTTAACTGTCCGCCTCTGTCATACAGGCTTATTAATTGTATACGGTTAATTCTTTTTTGGTAAATAAGTGACACAGAAACAAAACCATTGGCAGAGAGCGGACAGATAAAAAATGAATATGTAATTGTTGAGATCGTAAATTTGTGTTAAACTAATTATAACCTTTTTGGTTTATGTGATTGTTAAGTACCGAAAGTGGCGTGTGTCCAAAATAATGAATACTAAAGGTATATTTAGCAAAAGCAATTTTATGAAGCCAGATTGGAATAATATAGAGAATGTAAATGATTAACGTTGGTAGACGTTGAGGCCGGAAGAGGGCGCACTGATTGTCTTTAGAGGGAGTGATAGAAAGTAATCTATGATGAATATAGCGTTTGTTTTACCAGAATTTGTAACAGAAAAAGAAGCTGGTGGATTGGCAACCTATCATGACAATATAGCAAGGTTGCTTGCAGATGCCGGGCATAGGGTATTAATATTTGTCCAATCAGATAAATCGGAAGAACTGGATTACTATCCGGGAATCAAGGTGGAAAGAGTTTATACTGATTTAAGTGAAGTCAATCCAAATATTCCTGGGTCGTTTATGCGGGCATGGAGTATTGGAATGAAAGAGGCTCTGTGTAAAAAAATAAATGAGGGTGAAAAAGTTGATTTAGTGCAATATTCCAATTTCATGGGGTATGGAATAGACCGTATTGACATTCCTACAGTGGTGCGGGTTTCTTCTTATAGACCATTACTAAGGGCTGCGGATAGAGAAGATTTTAATATCTGGGAAAAATATAAAAGCATTAAGGTGCCAGATTTTCTGGAGGATATTGCGGTAATGAAGGCAGATGCCATATATAGTCCAAGTTATCTCATTGCAGACTATGTTAAAGAGCAGACGGGTAGGACTGTTGATATTATGGAATCACCCTACTATCCTCACAAGAATTCTGGTTATACTTCTGTTATGGAAGAAAAGGGATTAAAAGGGAAAAAATATATTCTTACCTTTGGATCTTTAAAAGCATTAAAAGGGGCAAAACTGATAGGCGACAGTGTTTATAAAATTCTGGACTGTTGTTCGGATTTATATTGGGTGTTTGCAGGAGCAGAATTGGAATGGATTAACGGGGAGGGGGAGAAGGTAATTCCTTCACAATATATCTTTGATAAGGCGAAAGAATATAGTGACCGATTACTTTTTTTGGGAAAGTTAGATCAAGGTTCTCTTTTGGATGTTGTTGAGAGTGCAATGTTTTGTGTAATGCCCTCGCGTATAGACAATTTACCAAACACCTGTATCGAGGCGATGGCACTAAAAAAGGTTGTTATAGGTACAATGGGTGCTAGTTTTGAACAACTGATTGAAGATGGTAAAAGCGGTTTCCTGACAGAACGTGAGAATGCGGATATGCTGGCAACAACAGTGTGCAGGGTATACAAGATGACAGATAAAGAATTATCTGATATAGGGATGAGGGCAAAAGTCAGAATAGAGGAAATGAGCCCTGATAAAATTTTAGAGGGGTTGATTAACTATTATAGGAGTGTGATAGACAGGCATCCTACTTCGATCAGGGAAGATGATTTTTATCATTGTGCTGTTGAACGATATAATGAGATTGTTTTGCAGACAGGTGTCGATGGCGCAAAACAGTATTTGCTTTAGTATATAGTTGAAAAGGCAGGACATATAATTTGAGGATGCAACTTGTAGAACGAAGAACACAACGTGCAGTATGAAGAGTATAGAAAAAATGCAATGAATCAAATAGATGCATATGAAGAATAGATGAGTTTATGGTTGAGTTGAGCGAGTTGGGATTGGCATTATGAATATATTAGAGACAATAACAAATAAAAAAGTAGCTTTATATGGTCTTGGGATAGAAACAGAGAGAATCATAAGTGAATGGAATGATCAATATGAAATTGTGGGACTGCTGGACGGATTTCAGGAAGAAGGCGAACAATTTGGTTATCCAATTCTATCCCTTTCTGATGTTGTCCATATGGAGAATATTGTAATTGTTGTTGTTGCACGTCCAGGTTCCTGTAAAGCAATTGCGAAGAGAATCGGTGATGTATGTAGAGCGAAGAATATAGAAGTTTACGATATCAGAGGCAATAATTTACTTCAGACTAAAAAGGTTGTATATGATTTTCAGGCTTTGAATGGTTATAAGAAATCAGACCTTTTAGCGTTGATGCAGAAAGCGGAAGTTATTAGTTTTGATTTATTTGATACCTTGATTATGCGCAGTGTTTCATCGTTGCTGGATGTGATTGAGATCGTGGAAGCAAAGTTAGTGGAACAAAAGATTCTAATTCCTGATTTCTGCAATAGAAGAATATCCGCAGAAAAGCATTTATCATATAAATATGCGCCAACTCTTGTGGAAATTTACGAACAATTACTAAAAGAGAGTAAAATTTTTTCAATATCAGCAAAGGAATTGGCAGTACTAGAGTATGAAACAGATTTCTCAGTGCTGGTTGCAAGAAAAGACGTTGTCAATTTGGTGAAAGAATGCAAAACATTTGGAAAAAAAGTTTTTATAACAACTGATTGTTATTACTGTAGAGAGAAAATAGAAAGAATTATAGAGGAATTCTGTCAGACTGATGTGGAAGATATACTCGTGTCTTGTGAATACGGAACAGGAAAAACGGATGACTTGTTTGACAGGCTTATTGAGATTGCCGGAACGACAAATATTTTACATATCGGAGATGATATTGCTTCTGATAATGTAGCTGCACAAAAGCATAATATAAAACCGTTTAAAATATATAGTGGAGAAGAACTTTTCGACGCAGCTGGGGGGTTGGGTTTCGTAGATCATATTATAAGTTTGTCTGATAGAATAAGGGTGGGAATGCTTATTGCGAAAGTATTTAACAGTCCATTTCAGTTTGAAGATAAAGAACGAAGAATCTGTATTCATTCTGCGGAAGAAATTGGATTTCTCTTTTGTGCGCCAATTATTATGGATTTTACATATTGGTTTGGTGAGCAAGTGCAGGAAAATGAGTTGCGTAATATATGGTTTTGTGCGAGGGATGGATATTTGTTGAAATTCTTGTTTGAACAAATTTATCCGAGCATGGAATCTAAGTATTTTCTGACATCAAGAATTTCTGCAATTAGAGCAGGCGTGATGAGCGAAGCTGACATTCGTTATGTAGACAGTATGAAGTATAGTGGAGAAGTGGAAGAAAGTCTTTGGACAAGGTTTGGAATTGATGCCAGTAAGTTGTGTATTGAAGATATAGAAACGGGTAAAGAGGGATTGGAAAAATATACAAATATAATTCTTGCAAATGCTTCTGATAAAAGGAGAAATAATTTAAAATATATTGAGCGTCTGTCGATCCAAGAGGGAGATATTGCTTTGTTCGATTTTGTAGCAAAAGGTACCAGTCAGATGTATTTACAAAAAATAGTTTCCAGGGAAATTATGGGTTTGTATTTTCTGCAGCTGGAACCAGAGTTCATGAGAGAAAAGGGATTGCATATCAAACCGTTTTATACGGAAGATGAAAGGATGGATAGTGCAATATTTGAAAATTATTATATTCTGGAAACTATTCTTACGTCACCGGAACCAACCGTGGAGGAATTTGATAGTGAGGGAAACCCGATCTATGCGCTGGAAACCAGAAATAATAGAGATATTGCGTGCTTTATGAGAGTACAGAAAGGAATAATGGATTATGTTGAGAAATATATTCAGTTATGTCCTAAATCTGAGAGGAAAATAAACAAGAAACTAGATGAAAAATTTTTAACATTAATACATAATGTAGAATTGCTGGATAATGACTTTATTAAGTTGAAAATTGAAGATCCTTTTTTTAATAGAATGACGGACATAATAGATGTGCTGTGAAAGGAGAAAGACCGTCCCTGGGAGACTATGACCTATAGTGATCGGGGAGCGTAGTATATCGGCCAAGCCTATCGCCAGGTATCAAAAAAGCCATTCACAACCTTCAATATGTTCTCCTCAAATACACGCATCGAAAAGGAACGCTCATATTCTTTCCGGGCAAGTT